>JBBQII010000206.1:0-6727 GCA_038324795.1 Gemmatales bacterium | reverse complement strand
TCCGTCGGTCACGGGGATGCTCAAGCGGCTTGCGGAACTCGAGTATATCGAGTACGAACCGCGGGCCGGGGCGAAGTTGAGTGGCACCGGGCTGTCCGAAGCGCTGCGCGTCATCCGACGGCACCGCCTGGTCGAGACCTTCCTTACGCGTGTCCTGGGGCTCGACTGGAGCGAGGTCGATGCCGAGGCTGAAGCGCTCGAGCATGCAATCTCCCCCCGCCTCGAGGCAGCGATCGCGGCCCATCTGGGTGAACCGCTGGAGGATCCGCATGGGCATCTGATCCCATCATCCGACGGCCAGCTGAGCCAGCGCAGCCTGCAGCGCCTCAGCGAATTTCGCGCGGGGCAGAAAATCATCATCCGCGAAGTTCAGGACGACAATCCCGCCCGGTTGCGGCACTGGCAAAAGCAGGGGTTGGTGCCCGGGGCGCAGGTTTTGATCGTTTCCTATCAGGAACTGGACGATCTGTTCGAAGTTCGTGTCGGCGGGCGATTGCTGCGTGTCGGCAGCGAGGGATTAGCCGGCTTGCGGGGAGAATTGAGCAAGATTGACGCCTGAGAGCAGCTACTTTCAACTCCGACGAAAAACCGGCAAAATCGATACGGCTGATTCGACCGCTTCTTTTTGACCAGTCACCGAAACTGACATACGTTTGCGTTGAGGGAAGTACGGAACACTTTTCTCAACACCTGAAAACGGACTCCCGAATTTAAAAGGGGGAAGAGGACCCATGCCGCCGCTGCTCTCCTGCCAACTGGCTGCCCTGACGATCGCAGGAATCTTCTACGTCTGGCGAGATATGCTGCATCGCAAAGTGCAAGACAGCCGCATGTTGCGCGAGCGCGTTGCCTATATGCTGTGGATCTCGGCCAACAAGTAAGCTGCTGACCGAATACGTGCCTCGTCGTGATCAACCCATCACGGCGGGGCCGTTTTGTTTTTCATCGCAGATCGACTATTCAGCTTTTCGGCGGCGTGTACACCATTTTGATTCGTCCGCCGAGTGCAAAGTAGCTCGACATCATCAGGTCGATCGACACGTCGTCCGCGGCGGCTTCGACTTTGGCAACGCGCGATTGACTCGATTTTAGCCGAGCTGCAAGTTGACGTTGCGTGAGATTCAAGTCTGAACGCAGTTGCCGAATCTTCGTGCTCATCTTGGCCCGCAAATCGGCCATGAGGCGCTCTTCGGGCGACAACCCGAGTAGATCACCAGCGTCGCCGACCGTCCAGCCGGCTGCTTCGAGTGCCTGACGCTTCGTCTTATTCATCTTCGTCAGCCCTTTCATTCAACACATCGTCATACCGCGTGAAAATACGGTTTGCGATTCGGATCACGGCATCGGGCGTCCGTTGTGTCTTCTTGCTGAAGACCAAGGCAACAACGACCGCGTCGGGATCAAGTCGATAGATGATCCGCCAATTTGCGCCTTCATCCCGAACTCGCAACTCATGACACCGCTTGCCGATCGAAGGCGTCGGCCGGGAGTGCGGCATGGTCAATGACTCTCCCAGTGGAAGTTGCCTGAGCAATGAACCGGATTCGAGCCGAGCCGCTGAGCTGAAGGGGGGCGTTTTAACTCGGTCTTTCAACCGGACGACAGGCTTTCCAGAATCGCTTACTGACTCGACGTTGCGCGGGCGACGATTCATTCACCCAGTGTATGTCGGATCCGACATAGCAGCAACATCGGTGAATCTTTTGACTAAATCGGCCTCATCAATGTAAAATGCTTCTCATGCTCGCGAAGCGAATCATTCCCTGTCTTGATGTCAAGAACGGCCGAGTCGTGAAAGGAACGCACTTTGTCGACCTGCGCGACGCGGGGGATCCGATCGAAGTCGCGCGTCGTTACGAGGCGGCCGGGGCCGATGAACTGGTCTTTCTCGACATCTCCGCCACCCACGAAGGCCGGGCGATTCTGCTCGACATGATCACGAAAGTGGCCGAGCAGATCTTCATGCCGTTCACCGTCGGCGGCGGCATCCGCACGCTGGCCGACGCGACGCAGATCATCCAGGCCGGGGCCGAGAAGGTTTCCATCAACTCCGCCGCGGTCAACACCCCGGAACTGATTACCGAGATCTCGCAGAAGTTCGGCCGCTGCGCCACGGTGGTGAACATTGACCCGCGTCGAACCAGGGGACAGGGGACAGGGGTCAGGGGTCAGCAAGCAGAAGTCGGAGCTCAGAGGTCAGAGGTCGGAAGTCAGATAGGTTCTTTTCTTTCTGACCCCTCACCCCTGACCCCTGACCACTCCTTCTGGGAAGTCCACATCAACGGCGGTCGAGTCCCGACGGGGCTTGAAGCAGTCGCCTGGGCAAAACGCGTTGAAGAGTTGGGGGCCGGCGAGATTGTGCTCACGTCGATGGATGCCGACGGCACCAAGAAGGGCTACGATCTGCCGATGACCGCCGCGGTCGCGAAAGCGGTCGGCATTCCGGTCGTCGCCAGCGGCGGGGCGGGGCATCCGTCGCATCTGTACGATGCGTTCATGGCCGGGGCCGATGCCGCGCTGGCGGCCAGCATCTTTCACTATGACGAATACAGTATCCCTGTCACCAAGAAGTACCTGGCGGAGCGCGGCATCGCAATCCGCCTTGTTGCCTGACGTGTTTACCGGAGCAGCACCATGTCCGAACTCGCTGAAGTCGAACTCGAGCCCGCAGCACCTTTGGTTGAAGAGAAGCGTTCACCGGCAGCGGTCACTCCGGGTAAAGAGCCTGAAGTCAACAAACTCTTCCGCATGGTGATGAAGCACGAGGCTTCCGACCTTCACCTGAAAGTCGGTCAACCGCCGATGATGCGCATCCGCGGCGACATCCGCCGGGTCGAAGCACCGCCGATGACGCAGGAAATGATGGAGAAGCTCTTTTACCCCGTGCTGCAGCCGAAGCATCGCAAGATCCTCGATGACGAAGGCGGCGTCGACTTCTCATGGGTCGTCGGGCAGGATGAGTGCCGGTTCCGTGTGTCGCTGTTCCGGCAGCGCGGACGGCTGTCGCTGGTGTCGCGGCGGGTGAACAACTCGATCCCGAACTTCGCGGGTCTGGGTCTGCCAACGAGCATCGAAAGCCTGTGCAATTACTCGGAAGGCCTCGTGATCCTGGCGGGTGTGACCGGGTCGGGCAAATCGACGACCATCGCTTCGATGATCGACTACATCAACGAACGCGAACCGGTCCACATCCTTACCGTGGAAGACCCGATCGAATTCACCTTCACGGACAAGAAGGCCTACATCAATCAGCGCGAGATCGGCCTCGACAGCAAGGACTGGCATAAGGCTCTGAAGGATGCCGTGCGGCAGGACCCCGACATTATCCTCGTCGGCGAGTTGCGCGACGTCGAGACGTTCGAAGCGGCCGTGCACGCGGCCGAGACCGGGCATCTTGTGTTCGGCACCATCCATGCCGCCAGCGCGTCAACGACGATCAATCGTATTCTCGACTTGTTCCCGCCGAACAAGCATGCCGCCATCCGCAAGGCGCTGGTGAACAACTTGAAGGCCGTCGTCGCCCAGAAGCTGCTGAAGGGTTTGAAGAAGCCGCGCGTGCCGACCAACGAGATCATGATCGTCAACCCGACCATCCGCAAACTGATGACCGAAGGCGAAGACGGCAAGATCGGCGATGCGATCAAGCTCTTTTACAACGAAGGCATGATCGACTTCACCGAGAACCTTCGCCAACTCGTCGAGCGAGGCGACGTCGACAAGCCGACCGCCCTCGAGTTCGCCCCGGACCCCGAGAAACTCAAGATGGCCTTCAAGGGCATCAAGGTCGCCGCGTCGGGCATTCTGTAATCTAACATGTTTAGCGTGCGCCCCAGCGGGACGCACGCCGTCCCCATCCTCCTTGCAGGAAACTCTCTCATGGATCGTCGTGCATTTGCCAACAGGCTCATCGGTTCAGCGCTGTCGTTCGGACTGATCGAAAATCTCTGGAACCGCGATCTCTTCGCGGCGGACGTGAAGCCGGAGATCGGGCAGTGGCTGCGCGATCTCAACACGCTGGGTCAGGACCTGAAGGGTCAGAAGCTGACTGACCTGGAGTTCCAGAAGAAGATGGAAGAACTGTACCGCAAGGTCGATCTGCCGACGCTGCTGCAGTTCGCCGATGTCGACAAGTTGGCCCAGCGGACACTGCCGGACAGCGGGGCCTTTAGTGCGGCGTTCAACCTGAATCAGGTCGAAGGGCTGTCGAAGCTCAGCTTCGGCAAGCAGGTCTTCTGCATGAAGAAGGGTCGGGCGGTGGTACCGCACGGGCATGAGAACATGTGCACCGGCTTCATCGTCCTGCGCGGCACGTTCCGCGGTCGGCACTACGATCGGCTCGAAACCAAAGCCGACCATTACATCATCAAGCCGACCATCGACCAGGAGTTCAAGGACGGCGGCATCTCGACCATCTCGGACCACAAAGACAACATCCACTGGTTCCACTGCCTGTCCGATGCCGGGTTTATCTTCAACGCGCACATCATCGGCTACGACCCGAAGATCACTACCCCGAGCGGCCGGCTGTACGTCGATCCGGACGGCGAAAAGCTGGACGGCGGCCTGATCAAGGCGAAGAAGATGTCCTCCGGCGACTGTCACAAAAAGTACGGTTGAGCCGGTTGTACCTGCTGGATGACGGTTCAGCGAAGCTGTCGCTTTCCTGCATGTCAAGTGTCGGGTCCGCACCTCCGATCTAACCGGTATCGCCCGGTTGGTCGGATAAGACGGACCCGTCATGAACAATGCATCGCGCCCCGCAAGCCCGTGGACGCCGGCCCGGCTGGTACTGTTGCTGATTGCCGCCAGCGCCGCCCTGCGCATGTTGCTCGCCAGCATGTACGGCTTTGGCAACGGGGAATCGTACTACTTCTCGTGCAGCCGCCATGCCGACCTGAGCTACTTCGATCACCCGCCGATGCATGCCTGGTTGGCCCGGCTGGCGATCGAATTGGGCGGCATTCACCCGTTGGTCATCCGGTTGCCGTTCATCCTGTTCTTCGCCGGCACCACCTGGCTGACCTTCGCGCTGGGCCGTCGGCTGTTCAGCGAGCGAGCGGGTCTGCTGGCCGCGGTCATTCTGAATCTGTCGATGGTTTTCTCCGTCACCACGGCCACGTTCTTTCAACCCGACAGCCCGCTGATGTTCTTCTGGCTGCTCGCGTTCCACGGGTTGGTGCGCGTGCTGCTGGATGAATCATGCCGACATGCCACCCTCTCATGGTTGGGGATCGGGCTAGCGGTCGGCCTGGCGATGCTGTGCAAATACCACGCAGTGTTTCTGGTCGCCGGCGTGGTCGCGTTCGTGATCACATCGAAGAAGCAGCAGCACTGGTTGCGGCATCCGGGACCGTACCTTGCGCTGATCGTGATGACGCTGTGCTTCCTGCCGGTGCTCTCGTGGAACGCGCGGAATGAATGGATTTCGTTCCTGTGGCAGGGCGGTCGCGGTACAGAGTTCAAAGGGTTGCGCTTCGACTGGCTGGCCCGCAGCATCGGCGGGCAGGCACTATGGCTGATGCCATGGATCTGGCTGCCGCTGATTATCGAACTGGTCGCCTGCACACGCCGCGGGCCGTCCGACCCGGCCCGCTGGTTGGTCGCCTGCACCGCCATGCCGCTCATCGCCTTCTTCACGATCACGGCACTCTACGCGCCCTACGGCTTCCACTTCCACTGGCAGGCCCCGGGCTACCTGCTGCTGTTCCTGCCGCTGGGGGCGACGATCGATCGCTGGCTGCGCGGTACACCGCGCGATGCCCGCTTTGCCCGGCGCTGGCTGCAGTTCACGACCGCTTCATTTGCTGCGATGTTCCTGATCCTGACCACGCACACCGTCAACGGTTGGGTGCTGAATCTGCTGCCCGCGGGCGTCGCCGCCCAGGCGGCGATTCATGATCCGACGCTCGAAGCGCTCGACTATGGGCCGTTGGAAACGTTCCTTGCCGAGCGTGGCTACCTCGATCGCGATGATCTCTTCGTCTGCTCGCCGAAGTGGTACATCGCCGGCAAAGTTGATTACTCGCTGCACGGCCGGGCGAACGTTCTGTGCCTCAGTCCGGACGACCCGCGTGCGTACGCATTCTTCGATCGTCAGTCGGAGCATCTCGGACAGGATGCGATCATCATCACGCACGAGAGGTTCTGCAATCAGTATCAGGAACACTATTGGCGGAACTTCGGCCCGATCACGCATCTGGGCACCGTCGAGATTCCCCGCGGCGGCCGCGTCGGGGTCCGCCTGAACGTGTACCTCGCCCGGCAGTTCCATGCCACGCTGCCTCAACCGTACGGCAACACCCGCGAGGCCACTTTCCTGTGGCAGGTGGCGCAGCGGAGACAGTGATTGAAGGATCCCGTTAGCGGGGGCTCGCGTTTCCGGATATGCTCCGCGCGATCGCGTCGACATCGTAAACGCAGCCGGCCCACACCCCGCCGCTGGCATTCTGCAGCAGCGCCCACAGGCGAGTGTCGTCCGGCAGCAGCGCATCGGGTGCCAGGTCGGGTCGGGCCGGGCGCGATGCGAGTTCTCGCGTGCCCCATTCAGGGCCTTCGGTGCCGACAAGGTCGATCGAACCGATCAACCGGTTGCGATCGATCTCGATGCGGATCAGGTCCCCGTCGCGCAGTTTGCCGATCGGCCCACCCGCAAGCGCTTCAGGCGAAATGTGCCCGACGCAGGCCCCGGTGGACACGCCGCTGAAGCGGGCATCGGTGATCACCGCGA
>JBBQII010000205.1:0-6731 GCA_038324795.1 Gemmatales bacterium | reverse complement strand
GGTCGAGCGCGAACAGTGGCCAAACCCGTTGCTCGGCTTCATCGCCGGTGTGGCCGCGTTGCAGCCGGTTGTCGAGCGAAAGGGCCAGGTTTTCATCGCTTCCGCTTACGGGCGGGGCGGGGCCATGCTTCAGGTGGAACGCACCGCCGACGGCTGGGCCGTTCAGGAGCCATGGAGCACGGGTCGCTCGGTGATGCGCTGCAAGTTCGCAAGCCCGGTGGCGTACGACGGGCACATTTACGGCCTCGATGACGGCAGCCTGCAGTGCATCAGCATGGAAGATGGGACGGTGAAATGGACCGACAAGCGCGACCCCGGTGAAGGCGAAGGCTTCGGCCACGGGCAGATCCTGCTGACGGGCGACCTGATCGTCGTGCTGACCCAGTTCGGCGAAATCGCGATTGTGGAAGCCCGGCCCGACCGCTTCGTCGAATTGGGCCGACGCAAGATCCTCAAGGGATCGAAGACATGGAACAACCCCGCGCTGGCTGACGGCATCCTGTACATTCGCAACCACTTGGAGATGGCAGCGGTCGACTTGCGGGTGAAGTAAAAAGGGGGTGCAAAACGCAGCATCGGTACAAGTTCGCGCGCTTTCCTGTCTTTCGGGGCCAATCCGCTTGACCCCACCGTTACCACCGGACGTTCCACCCTCAAGAGCAGGTGTTTTTCATCAAGTTCCGTTTCAGGGTTCGTTGACACTTTTTTACAATCGACGTAGATTTGGTGCGAAGCATCGACCCGGCTTCTGTCCGAACCTTCTGAGATGTGGCGAGTTCAGTGTCCGGCAGCCGAACGACCCGGCTGATGTTCCCGTCCCGGAAACCTCGCCACCCCCGCAGTGACCGACCCTCGTTTTCAGCCGGCGTGGCTGACGAGCGTCATAATCGTTACAGGTTGACCCTCATGCCGCGCAGCACGATAACCTGGCAAATTCCGCCTTCCGAGGGGTTCTACACCTCGGAACTGCCGACCATGCAGGCCCAACCGATTCGCACCTTCCTGCCGACCGGCTACGAGCCGAACTACCCGTACCCCCTGGTGGTTCTGTTCCATGGCCATGGCGGCAGCGATGAGCAGGTGCTCCGGTTGGCCCCGCGGATCAGCCGCCGAAACTACATCTGCATCAGCCTTCGCGGACCTATCACCGCCGGGCACACCGATGATGGCACCCCATGCTACAGCTGGGGCAGCGATGGAGAGAACGACTCGTTCGCCGAAGAATACATGCTCCGGGCAGTGGAACAGACTCGCCGTTGTTACCACGTTCACTCGGAACGGATTTACCTCGCCGGCATCGGCGAAGGTGCCGCCCTCGCTTATCGCCTCGCACTGAACATGCCCGAGAAGGTGGCCGGTATCATCTCGCTCAACGGCAGCATGCCGCGCCCGACGACAGGTCCGCTGTTCCGCTTCCCCGATGTCCGCCAGCTTCGCGTCTTCGTCGGGCACGGGTCGTCGAACACGCAGGTCCCGCTCGAAAACGCCCGCCGCGACTTCCGGACACTTTACGGTGCCGGGGTCGACGTCCAGTTTCACGCCTATCCGACCGCCAGCCAGCTTCACCCGCACATGTTCCGCGATATCAACCGCTGGATCATGAAGAACGTGGAGTCCGAATTGGTCGAGTTTGAAGACATGGACGTAGAGATCGGCGACGACGACAGCGAAATGATGGCCTGAAACACAAGAACCCGGGTGATGAACCCGGGTTCTTGCTTGTGCATTGGATCACGCCGTTGGCGTGATCGCTAAACGGCATGCGTGTTCAACCACGCAATCATGTCGTTGATGAACGCGTGATCGTCGCCTTCGAATTCCAACGTGTGATGCGCATCCGCGTACTCGATGACGTTCTTGTCGTTCGACGGCAACTTGTCAACGTAAGCGCGCACGCCTTCGTTCTGGATGATCGCATCGTGTTCCGCCAGCAACAGCAGCAGGGGGATCGTGACGCCCTTCGCGGCGCGCCTGAGGTAGATGTCGAGCGCAAAACTGCCGAACAGCATGCGTGCGGTAGCGTAACGCAGGCCCAGTTGGTCCTGCTCGACAAACTTCTGGCGTTCCACGTTCGCTGTAAACAGCTTTGGATCGTTCAATGGGATCGGGAAGAACTTCGACGGGCGAAACACGCGTGCTACAGCGATGCGGGCACGCGTGAAAAAACTCGGCCGGACTTTCGGTACGATGCCGGGGCAGAGCAGCATCAGGCCACGGCACAGGCCGGGATGCCGGTACTGCAGCGCGACCCCGAGCTTGCCGCCCCAGGAAATAGCCGCGGCGTGGACCGGCAGCCCGTCCCGCGGCAGCGCCCGGATGAACTCGGCAATGTCGTCGAGCGCGCGCCGGAAGCCGGGCATGTCGCCGCGGTTCTTCACGTTCTGCCCGCATCCACGGCGGTCAATGAACAGCACTTCGTACCCCGCCTCGGCCAGCTTCGCGCAAGAGGCCGAGTACCATGTTCCATGCGACTGGACGCCGTGGATGAAGACCACCCGGCCGCGTGCGGTTCCCGCGGCCGGGTAGCGGCGAAAGAAGAACGGGTAACCATCGGATGCCGCGAATGTCGCCAGTTCCGGCTTGCCCGGTTCGTCGAGCGTGAAAGTCATGTTAATCAAGCAACTTCTCCTGCCGCAGCGTCACACGGGCGAGGCGCATCGGGTCGATGATCACGCCCAGGCCGATGCTGTTGAGGAACGGGGCGACGCCGCCCCAGCCGAAGGTAATGTCGTCCTTCCCCAGCGATTCCTTCACCAGATGCCGATCATAGGATCCTTCCACATAGCGCAGATCGGCAACGCTGCAGGCGAAGTGCCGGCCAGCCGCTGAGAGAATGGCCGTCTCGCCAATCTGGCAGCCCAACTGGTACCCCAGTCCCGCCTGTTTCGCCTGTTGAGCCAGCCGCAGCGACGGAATGAAGCCGCCGCACTTCGACAGACGCAGGTTAAACAAGTCGCACAGGCCGTTGTCGATCGCCTGTTTCGCATCGACCGGGCCGCACAGCGATTCATCGAGCATGATCGGCGTCTTGACTGCCTTGCGGATGCGTGCCAGTTGGCCGACTTCCGCGTGCGAAACCGGTTGTTCAACGCTGGTGAGGCCATAGGGCTCCAGTTCGCTGATGCGGTCAACCGCCTCGGCGGCGCTCCACGCTTCGTTGGCGTCCACACGGAGGTCCATCTTGCGGCCGATGCGGCTGCGGATGACGCGCAGGCGCTCAACGTCGTCGTACCCTTCAATGCCAACCTTGATTTTCACCTGCTTGAAGCGGTAGATGCGCATGCGCCATGCCGCGAAGCGAGCCTTCAGGCCGCGGGCGGACGTGATCGCCCCCGAGTAACGCACCCGGTTGCGGAACTGGTACAGATCCGGGGCGGCCAGCTTGGTCACCATGGTGAGCGGTTCGCCGAAGGCCCGACCGAATGCATCGAGCACGGCCAGTTCCACGGCACAGCGGGCCGCGTTGCCCGCAATGCCGCGCGTATCGCCCGGCACTGCCGGTAACGTCAGCTTCCCGGCGAACGCCACCACTTCCGCGAACGAGTCGCACTGTTCGAGTTGGCTGCCGAGGTTCGCACTCTTCAACAGGTCGATCGCGCTCTCGGCCGTCTCGCCCGTGACGTAGTCGCGGGGTACGCCTTCGCCATGGCCGATCGTGCCATCATCCAGCGTGCAGCGGACGACGATGTTGTCCGTCTCCGAACGCACGTGCGAAGCATGCTTCACCGGCTTCTTCAGCGGGATGCGGACGACGAAAGCGGTCAGTTCGACGATTTTCATGGTAGTGGAGCCGCGACGCGCAGGGTTTCCGGAGCGAAGCGCGTCGAGCCGACGCGCGATGAGCATCCAATGTAACCGATGTCAGCGGTTACCGGTGAGTCCGCTCGATGCACAGAAGAACAAGCCGATGAGGACGATTGTCACAGCCCCGACAATCGGCATGATGCGAACGGTCCTGTCGTTGAAGATCGCCCGCACCCAGCGGTATTGCCCGATACGTGACTGCCGCAGTCGGCCTGCATAGACCACTGTCAGCCCCAGGGCGACCAGCACCGATGCCAACCCTGCGCTGAAGGCCAATACCACGGGCAGCGCCAACCAGAACTGGCTCGTGGCGATGCAGCCAACCACCCACATGATCGCCCCCCAGCAAGGGATCAGGCCGCCCGCGATGCCGAGCATGATCAGCCGGACGGTGCTGAACTCACGCGGCGCGGCAACTGGTTCCCCACCATGCGAATGCGCGTGTCCCATGTCGAACAAGTGCACATGGTCGGATCGACCCGCGAGCCGCTGCAACAGCAGCCAGATGCCGACGACGAGCATCATCAGCCCGCTGCCGAACATCAGCACGCGGTTGACGGTGCGCTCGGACCCTTCGGGCAGCACGAACCGCAGGAGCACGGCCACGATGATCGCGGCACTGGTGTGAGTCAGCGTTGTGACCAGGCCGAGCGTAACGGCATGAGCGGGCGTGCCGCGCTCGCCGACGAGATACGCGGCCACCATCGTCTTGCCGTGCCCCGGCATCAGTGAATGCCCGGCACCATGCACCAAAGCGATCAACATCAGCAGAGCAAGACCGTAGTTGTTCGTGAGCAGGTACGAGAGATCGTCCTTCCATAGTCGCTGCCAGAAGCTCGGTGGAGGTGGTGCCGGTTCTGGCTCGGCAACGCCGCTTGCCGGCGTCGCCAAGGAAGAGGACGGAACTTCGAAGTCGATGACGACGTTGCGTTCCTCGCGCGGATCAATTCCCTTCTGTGTCCATTCCTTGACGTCGGGCAGTTCCTGGGGGGTCAGGTCGTCGGGAAAGTCGAACGTCAACCGATACGGCCCGGGCACTTTCGGGAACGACTTGTCCGACAGTTCAAAGCGGTTCAGGCCCGGCTTCGGCTGCCAATCGGCACGCAGAACGATGTGGAAATGCGATGAATCGAGCGGATCGACACGCGTCTTTTCGACTTTCCACGTCAGCAATTGGTCATTGAGGAATGCAAGGATCTGATCCGGCAGCAATTTTACGAAGCGGGCCATCACCGCCGCTTCAAGCGTGCCGCGATCCTTGACCTTCGAGACATCAATCTGCTTGTCCCGATTGGGCAGCGAGAACAGCGACACCTGGCTGACTTCGACGTGCACATTCACCGTCACGCAGGCCGGCTCGAGTGTGACCGTGATGCGCCGGTCGTAATACTCTTCGGGAGGGTTGTGGGCGAGCGCGGAATGTGAGAAAATGAGGAAGAATGTTACGAACGAAATACACCGACCAAGTATCAGACCTGTTCCGCCGAGTTGTTGAAGAACGAGATTCACAAACTGGCCTCGAGCTCATCAAGCGGTACCGCTTTGCTGATGGGCGATTGTGTCATCGTCGCCGATCCCCGGAGTTCTCAACAGTTTTCGCATGGCCGGAACTGTTTTTGCCGGACCATCGAGCACTTTCAGGAATTCATCCCACTTGTCCATGCTCAGCTTGTACTCAACCGGGCCGTCAGGTACGGGGTCGAGTGACGCTGGGCTTTCCTCGACAAACGTGAGTCGTACAGTCCGCTGATCCGGAATAGTTACGGCATTCAGGGGCCGAAAGACCCCGTTGTCGAAAATTGCATCCACCTGTGGCATCCGTCTCTCCCTGCGAGTTTCACTTCTTCGGCTTGGCATGGCTCAGCGCCATCAGTGCGTAGCCGGTCACCAGGTTCGGGTCGCCTTCCATCCAGCGGTCGTTGCTGTTGACCCAACTGCCGTCGGCCTTCTGGCGTTTCAGGATCGCGGCAGTCAATTCCGCCCGCCAGTCGTGCTTGATGCCGTCGGCGGTCACCAGTTCGTCAACGCCCATCATATCAAGGGTCTTGGCCAGCGTGTGATAGTAATAGTACAGGCCGCGTTCCGCCAGTTCCTTCGGCATGCCGGGGTTGCCATCGAGAGTCCAGTTCTTGCGGATCCAGTCGTAGGCGGCCGCGAAGCGTTTGTCCTCCTTGCCAACGCCGCAGTAGATCATGCTCTTGATGCCGGCATAGGTCATGCTGCCATAGCCGCTCAGCACGTCGTTCTTCGGGTCGTCCGAGGTCTTCGTCTGCCCGCCGTTGGCCGCGGAGTAGATGAAGCTGCCATCGTTGATTTTGCCGGCCCAGGCCTGGTCGTTCTTCTCGCTCTTGAGGTTCTGGCAGCGGCTGACGAAGACGAGTGCCTTCTTCATCGAAGGGTCGTCGGCCGGCACGCCGGCATCGCGCAGGGCTTCGATGAAGAACTGCGTGTTCGACAGATCGGGGCGGGACTTGCTGTCGTACCCGGCCCCGCCGAAGAAGTCGTCCTTGTCCGATTTTCCTTCGGTCTCATCCCATTGGAGCTGTTTGAGGAAGGTGACGCCATCGCCGACGATCGACTTGTACTTCTCGGGCTTTTTGGCGGCGTTCAGGGTCATGACGTTGACGCTGGTGACGTAGTTTTGAAGCTGCACCGTCGCCTCGGGCCCGGCGATATGCCCGGCCTGCGGATTGACCAGCGATTCGACGAACTTCAGCCCCTTCGCGGCCGGTGCATCATCCGGCCCGGTCTTGCCGCATTGGAGCAAGCCGGTCACGACGATGCCGGTCACGCCGCGGCTGCGCGGGGCCTGGCCCCAACTGCCGTCCGAATTCTGGGAAGAGGCGAGGAACGCGGTCGCCTTCTCGACGCCCTTGTTCCAGTCGTCGATCGGCGCGGCGCGGGTGGTGGTGGCAGAAAGCGTGACC
>JBBQII010000204.1:0-6731 GCA_038324795.1 Gemmatales bacterium | reverse complement strand
CGGCTCGCGGCTCAGGTCGAGTGCATCGATCAGTTTGCTCGAGGTCAGCACGCCGAACGCACGCTGTGTGGCCGAGTCGGAACTGCGGAGCGCGCCGGTCTGATCGACATCACGCTTGAGGCGGTCGAAGCTGGTAAGCAGGCGCTTGCGGTCGTCGAGCTGGGTGTTGTTGATGCCATTGAGCCGCATGTTGGCCATGTCCGGCCCTTCGGGCTTGAACGCGGCATGCGATGCACCGAGGAAGCCGGGCTTGCCGGCATCGCTCCAGGGGAGGTGCTGAGTCTTGTCCGCGAGGCCGACGAACGGCGGCATCGACGGATCGACCGGTCCCTTGAGCTTCGACAGGATGGCACCCATGCTGGGCCAACCGCCGACGTTCTTGAACTCGGAGGGATCACGCCCGGTCATGCACTGGATGGCATCATGCCCGCCCTTGGCACCGACGACGGAGCGGATGAAGGCGAAACGCTCGGCCGAGGCGGCGATGCGCGGGAAGCATTCACCGATCTGGATGCCGGCCACACTGGTGTTGATCGGCTTGAACTCGCCGCGGATGTCGACGGGTGCTTCCGTCTTGATGTCCCACATGTCCTGATGGGCCGGGCCGCCACCCAGAAAGACGTTGATGATCGCTTTGTGCTTCGTCGGTTGTGCCGACTGCTCTTCAGCCCGCAGGATGTCCGCGAGCGACAGGTGCGCCGCCCCGAAGGAGAACGCGCCGACAGTCAGGAACCCGCGTCGGGTTACGCCGTCACAGAATCGCTGCGTCAGGCCGGGAATGGTCAACATGGCAGGTGCACCATTTGCAATAGGTACAGGCGAAGGGATCGTGCGATCCGTCAATCGGCGGGATTCATCCAACTCTCTGACAACTTAAGCTGGATCGGCATTGCGTGCAAGCCAAAAGCATTCTTTTTGCCGGAACCTCTGCGATGAGCAACGCCCCCCACGGGCAAGCCGGGGGCTATGGTCATTGTTCCAGTGGTTCTCGACAATCAACTCCATGGGTCACATTGAGTTAATTACAACACTGGCGGTCGGCCTGGGTGCGGCGCTCCTGCTTGGCTACATATCGTTTCGCCTCGGCCTGTCGCCGATCGTCGGCTACCTCGTGGCCGGGATCATCGTCGGGCCGCATACGCCCGGAGTGGTGGCCGACCGCGAACTCGCTGAGCAGATGGCCGAGCTGGGCGTAGTATTACTGATGTTCGGTGTCGGGCTGCACTTCCATTTCAAGGATCTGCTGGCGGTGCGCAAGATCGCCATTCCCGGCGCGGTCGTGCAGAGTGCCGTGGCCACGGGACTGGGACTGGCGATGGCGATCTCGCTTGGTTGGTCATGGCAGGCGGGGTTGGTCTACGGGCTGGCGATCTCGGTAGCGAGTACCGTCGTGCTGACGCGTGTTCTTTCGGACAACGACGAGCTGCATACGCGTGTCGGCCATATTGCGATCGGTTGGCTGGTCGTCGAAGACCTGTTCACCGTGGTCATTCTTGTACTGCTGCCTGAGATCTTCGGCGGTAACTCGGGCGACCTGTCGCACCTGGCAGGGGCACTGGGGCTGGCGGGGCTGAAGATTCTGGTACTGGTGGCCGCGATGGTGCTGATCGGCGGGCGTGCGATCCCCTGGCTGCTCGGCCATATCAGTGAATTGGGTTCACGCGAACTGTTCACGCTGACGGTACTGGTGGTCGCTCTGGGCATCGCCGTCGGCTCGGCCCGGTTGTTCGGCGTGTCGATGGCACTCGGGGCGTTCCTGGCGGGAATGGTCGTCGGCCGCTCGGACTTCAGCTTGCGGGCAGCGTCCGAGGCGTTGCCGATGCGGGATGCGTTCGCCGTGCTCTTCTTCGTTTCGACAGGCATGCTGTTCAATCCATCGGCCGTTCCCGATGGCTGGCAACTCATCGTGCTGACGATGGCGATCGTGGTCCTGGGCAAGCCACTGGCCGCATTCGTGATTGTCCGGCAGATGCGCTATCCGGTCCGCGTGGCGCTGGCAGTCGCTGTGGCACTTTCGCAGGTGGGCGAGTTCACCTTCATTCTGGGGGCGGTCGCGCTTAAACTGGAGTTGATCAGCCGGTCGGCGATGAATGCGCTGGTGGCGACAGCCATCCTGTCGATCTCGATCAATCCGCTGATCTACCGGCTGATCGACCCGTTTGAAGGGTGGGCCAAACGCCGTGGCCGACTGTGGAGCTGGTTGTCGGCGCGCGTGCCGACGGCCAAAGTCACTGAAGCGGACAACAGCCCGTCCGAAACGCGTTACCGCGCGATTGTCGTCGGCTACGGGCCCGTGGGGCAAACCGTCACCCGGCTGTTGTGTGAGAACGACGTGGAACCGACGATCATCGAACTGAGTATCCGCTCCTTTCGCAAGCTGCGGACGCAACACACCGCGGCGGTGTTCGGCGATGCGCAACATCCGGAGACGCTGGAAGCGGCCGGACTGGCGACCGCCGGCAGCCTGATCCTGACCGCCTCCGACCTGGCGAGCGCCACGGAAACGATCCGCAACGCGCGCAGGCTCCGGCCGGAGATCCACATTCTGGTGCGCGCGAACTATCTTCGCGATGCGGATCGGCTGCGGCAGGCGGGTGCGAACGATGTGTTCACGGGCGAAGGTGAAGTCGCTTTGGCGATGACGAAATTCGTGATGCGCGACCTCGGGGCGACCCCGGAACAGATCGACCGCGAACGCGAACGGCTGCGCGGCGAGTTCATCACCCAGCATGGCGGCACCAAGCTTTCGCACGATACGCAGTACATCGGGCCATCGGTCTTGAAGAAGGAAGAACGCTAGGCGCTTGACATGGCCCGCCCGCGATGCACACGATGCTGGAGGGATGAGGGGAGTGCAATGTTCGCCGGATCGATCTTGTCATTGTTGCTGACCGCCGGGCCGGGGTATCCGGCACCGTGGCGCGATCAACCGCACTCGGAGTGGGTGGGCCGCACGGTCATCATGAAGGCGACCGGCACGCGCTTCTTCCGCGTAAACCCGGATGGATCGACAACGGAAGCCGGGGTGCTGACGCGGACTGACTACCAGGTGGTCCGCGAACACGACGACCGCGTACTGATCAAGCAGGATGGCACCGAAGGCTGGATCAATAAGGCCGACGTCGCCCTGCCTGAAGACGGCGTGGCGCACTTTAGCAAGCTGATCGAGATGAACCCCAACGATTCGGCCCAGTTCGCCCGTCGATCGAAGTCGAACGAACTCAAGGGCGACCTTGACGCAGCGCTGAAGGATTACGACGAAGCGATCCGCATTTCACCTGCCAGTTCATCGTGGTGGAACAACCGGGCCAACTTGTACCAGAAGTCGAAGAACTACGAGCGGGCGCTGGAGGATTACAACAAGTCGATCGAACTGAACACAGGCTCGGCCATCGTCTGGGGCAATCGCGGCAATGCGCACAGCTACTTCCGCGACTACGAGAAAGCGATTGCCGACTACAACGAAGCGACGCGGTTAAACCCGCAGTACACCAATTCATTCGTCAACCGCGCCAATGTCCATCGTGAAATGGGCGAGTATGCGAAAGCTGAAGCCGACTACGATGCCGCGCTGAAGATCGACCCGACGTTTGCTTTCGCGCTGGGCCAGCGCGGCGAGATGTGGCGCATCCGCCGTGAGTACGACAAGGCCGCTGCGGACATCACCGCCGCCATCCGCATTGACCCGCGCTCCGCCCAGTCGTTCCTGCTGCGCGGCAACCTGCGGCGATCGCTGAAGCAGTACAACCTGGCCCGCGACGACTACGATCACGCGATCTGGCTTGAACCGCGGCTGACCGCCGCGTTCGTCGAGCGTGGCCGAATGTACCGCGAACAAAAGCAGTACGACAAGACACTGGCAGACTACGACGTGGCGTTGAAGCAGGAACCTCTGTCGATCATGGCACGACTGGCGAAGGCGGAGTTGCTGGCAACCTGTCCGGAGGATCGCATTCGCGACGGCGCAAAGGCGGTCGAGTTGGCGAAGGCCGCCATCGAGCGAAGTCGCGGCCCCGACGGCAAAGCGCTCGCCGTGCTGGCAGCCGCACTGGCAGAGAAGGGCGAATTCGACGAAGCGATCATTCAACAGCAGCGGGCGCTCGAGTCGAAGCCCTATCTCGCCGATACCGCGAGCGGCAAAGAACGTCTCGAATCATTCAAAGCGAAACGCCCGATCCGCGAATGACCGCCGCTCACGCCCCCAACCCTACCACGCCCATTCCATCCCCATGTTCATCCCGTGGGCGAACAGGTTCGATTCGCGGAACAGCACCGCGGGGCGGCGCTGGCCGCTGGGGGCTGCCGACGGCGAGTTTGGAATGAAGTTCAAGTCGACCACGCGATCAACCTGCGCCCCGGGACGGACGACGTTCGTCCAGTAGAGAGCACTGTAACCGACAAAGCCGCGCAGCGATGGCGTGATCTGGTAGCCGAGGTTCAGCGATACATCCGGCGCGACACTGAACTTGCGACGGTTGTACCGGCCGACGTTCGACTGGGCCGCCAGCAGGCCGCCGGTGAACTGCTCGCGCGGCAGGCCGGGCTGTCGCCGCAACTGGCTGCCGTAGATCTCGACTGTCTGTTGGTTCACGCCCATCGCGACCGAGCCGCGCACATCGACCGACCAGCGGTTCCAGTTCTGCCGACCCATGAAGCCGACCTGGCCGCCGTTGAACAGGTTGCGTGTCGAGAAGCGGTCGTTGACGATTGTGACCGTTCCTTCCGGATCGGGTGCATCCGGTCCGGCGAGAATCCCTTCGGTGATGTTCAACTGCTCCGCGAAGTAGTAGTAGCGGTAGCCGACAAAGACATCGAACGAGCGGTTGCAGTCATCGCAGAGACGCTTGATCAGGTTCGCATCCGCGCCCCAGAAGCGGCTGCCCGATTCGATTTGCAGGAAGCCGGTACTGAAGCCGGGGAAGGCGACCGTCTCGACAAACTCGCCGGGGGGCTGGTTCAGGACGAACACCGGCCTCGAGATGACCGGGAACTGTTCACTCGAGAAGGTGACCGTGCTGTGCCGCGGCCCCAGGAACATGAAGCTGGCATCAATGCCGTAGCCGCCGTCCTCGTGGAAGAACAGTGTCGCCCGGCTGCGCTCGCCCTGGCGATTGGTCAGGTCGATCGGGCCCGGGCCAAAGAGCGATTGCGTTCCCGGCTGGCCGATGATGCCGCCGCTGGCCGGGGTGCCCGTCGTCGCCAGCACCGGCACGCGATCGTTCTTCATCCACCACATCAGGAACTCGTCGCGAAACGTCAACGTTGGGCCTGTCGGCTTCATCGCTTCGACGAACGCTTCTTCCAACCCCGGCGATACGGGGACGGTCTCGCTGACGTCGTCTTTCTTGAACCAGCCGCGCACGCGCTGCAGCGGATGGATCGGCTTACCGGGCAGTGCGAACCGCTTGCCGTCGCCGGGCTCGGGCAACTTGCCATCGGCGGGCGGCAGGATCATCTCGCGGCGCGTGGCGATCTTCTGCACGGGCAACTGCTCGACTTCGATCAGTTCGCGCGGCGGCACTTCAAGCGATTCGACCACTGCTTCGATGACACTGATCGGCTCGGGCTCGATCACGGGGGCAGGCTGGCTTACCTGCGCTTCCGACTCGGCCGAGGGCGGCAGCAGGCCCGGCTCGCCGGAACGGATGTACGACGGCAGATAGGTGCCAATCCGGCTCAGTGGCTCATACGCCGTGGCCAGATCGATGATCCGCGGCGTGCCGACGGGGGGCAGCAGGATGGCAGCCGGCTCACCCGGATCGACAACGAGTGTTTCCGCCGGCGGGTCGACCGGCTTCCATTCGATGTCGGTCTTCTTCAGCCAGTCGTTCGGCCAATTTGTCGGCGATGTCACCGGCGTCCACTCGACACCGGGCGCGGCAGGCTGCCACGTCGGCTGCAGCGACCGCCAGACGGGGCTGTCTTCCGACATCCCGATCTGTGGAATCAGCGCCAACGTCCCGGCAAACGCACCCGCCCGCATGAACTTCATCCGCCTATCCTGCCCTTCTCGCGCCTGCCGCCCCAACTGGTGCGTCCGGCCCGTGTCCTCATAATCGACACGATCGGTCCAGGGCGATTCCCCCGTTCCCCGATGCCCCGGTCAGACTGTTTGCCGCAGGCTGTCACAACCGGCAATCTTCCCGCAGTTTGCCATACCTGAAGCTTTCATGAGAGCCCTTGACACTCTCACCGAACGCGGGCATTTACCCGCCCCAACAGCCACCCGTATCGCCCGCTGTTGCCCGCTTCGTCAGGAGGACTCCCGCCATGACGCGCCGCTTCGTTGCCTTGTGCTGTCTTGTGATCGGTTCGTTCGTGTTGATGACAAACGATGCCCGCGCCTTCTACTGGCGTGGTTGGCCAGGCAGCGGCACCACCGCCACGACCTCAACAACAACCTCCTTTTCGGCCAGTCCTCCGGCTACCACGTCGACCGGCACTGGCACCGGAACTGGCACAGGAACCGGAACCGGCACCGGCGGACAAGAAGGGGTGAAAGACCCGGGCGATGAAGTAGATCCCGGCGACAAGGACCCGGAAGTCGACCCGACCGGCACCTACGCCCCCGAACCGACCACTCTGCTGCTGAGCCTCATCAGCCTCGGCGGCATCGGCCTCGCCCGCAAACTTCGAGGCGTGAGGGGCGCGTAAGCTCGATATTCTTCACTCTGTTCTTCTCCAGTCCCACATCGTAGAGTACCTCTTCAACATGAGGTACTTTTCCGATG
>JBBQII010000203.1:0-6736 GCA_038324795.1 Gemmatales bacterium | reverse complement strand
GTATTTGAACGGGCGAGTGACGCGCGGAGAGTGCATGTAGCCGTTACAAAATCACCCGCTTCAGGAAACTCACCCCATCGACTATGTCCGCCGCTTTCGCGTTGCCGCTTTCACGGTCGATGACGACCCAGCCGCGGTATTCGATCGCGGTCAGTGCCCCCATCAGGCCCATCCATTCGATGTCGCCCGCGCCCAGCGGCACTTCCGCGGCGGAGCGGCTGACGGATGCCTTGCGCGCATCGCGCGCGTGCAGGTGCAGCACCCGCCCGGCCAGCGGCATCACGCTCTTCACCGGGTCGTGGCCGTGCATCAGCAGGTTGGCCGGGTCGTAGTTAACGCCCAGACTGCCGACGTCGAATGTGTTGAGATAATCGCGCACCGCTTCGGTCGCGTCGAAGCCGATCTCCAGCGCGACCAATGTGCCGCAGCGATCGCCGTACAGGCCCAGTGCCAGCAGCGCCTCGCGCAGCAGTCGGCTGCGTTCGACTTCGTTCTCGGCAGGCAGCATCGGGCATTGCACGATCACCAGGCGCGGCCCCATCTCGAAGGCCAGGTCCATGATGCGCTGCACGTGTTCAATGCGCTGCTGCTGGTTTTGCACTTCGTCGATGCTGTGCCGCAACGGGCAGAACAGAGCCGTCAGATTCAGATCGTAGGTTTTGAGCAGATTGCGAAGTTCGCGCCGTCCCGTGTCAGTAAGCCGCTCAGGGGACAAATCGCCCGCCGCGCTGAGTTGAAGGCCGGTCACGCCCATGCGCGCTACGGCGGGCAGTGCTTGCCGCATCGGCAGGCCAAGCGCATCGAGATTCACGCCGATCTTCATTGCTGTTGTCGCCCCATGACAGAGTTCACGGGGTCATTGTAACGAACATGGCCGCTCAGGGCTTCTTCTTCGGCTCGGCGGGCAACCCGGCCCACTCCCCGGCCAGTACGCGGAACTCAAGTGGCGTCTGCCACCCGGCGGGGGCAGGGCCCCGTTCCTGCCACAGCGTCACCTGGCGCTGCCAGCGCTTCGCGGCTTCGGCCCGGCCGGCGCGTTGCTCCGCCAGCGCAAGCATCATCCAGCCGCGGGGGGCGTCGACGCTCTCGGCCAGAATCTGCCCTTCTTCCAGAAGTGTTATCGCCTCTTCCAACTTGGAAGCCCGCATCAACCGAGCCCCGTGGACGATCTGCGTCCAAGGCGTCGGTTTCGCATCCCGGCCCACCCGTTCGGTCAGGTCATCGAGTTTCTTCAAGTCGATGGCCGTCTGGGGGCACAGCAGGCAGATCCAGGCCATGCGGCACGCGGCATCAGTGTTGGCTGACTCGGCACATCGCTCAACCAGGGTTTGGCACGCCTCGGCGTACTCGGGCATTTCCCCGGCCGCCAGGCTGGTCAATGCGCTGTTGATCAACAAGGTGTCGTCATTCGCATCGGCCTGCACGGCCAGGCGATAGTCGCGGGCGGCTTCCTTCCACTGGCCCAGTTCCGCCAGTGCCCGTGCCCGTCGTGCGCACAGGCTGCCCATGATTGGGCCGTTGACTTTCGGCATCTGATCGATCAGCTTTGTCAGATGAAATACGACCGCGAACCAATCGGCCGCCCGCTCGGAGTACTCGGCTTCCTGGCGATGCCATGGCACGGTGTCGTCACGCCGCCGCAGTTCCTCGGCAAATTCGGCGCGAATCTGGTCGAAAACCTCGCGCAGCCGTTCGCTGTCCAGTGGAATCAGATTGCCGCTTGTGTCGAGCGTATGGGCCGACAGCCAACGGGCCAGCAGCGTCAGCCGCTCGATCGGCCGCTGGTCGGGCGGCAAGTCCCAGCCGACGCTGCCGCTTCCCGCCAGCACTTCGGCCGTCCAACCGCTCGGCTTCAGGCCTGGGGCCAGCGATTCGCCGTTGGAAGCATCCCAGATGCGAACGACACCTGCGCCCGAGTAGGTGAGAATACACCGGCCATCGGGCGAGAACATTGCCCTCAGCACCGCTGCGAGGTGCCGCAGCGGCGGCGTGACGCCTTCGCCCGTGCCTGCGTTCCACACGCGGGCCGTGTTGTCCGAGCTGCCGGTGACGATCAGTTGGCCGTCAGGGCTGAAGACCGCACACGTGACACCGCTTCCATGCCGCATGGTGGCACCGATCGGCGAGCCGGTGGCCGCGTCCCAGACGCGGGCGGTGCGGTCGGCGCTTGCGGTCAGCACGCGCTTTGAATCGGGGCTGAAGCTGGCCACCGTGATCGGCAGGGAGTGCTTGAGAGGTTCGCCGACCGGTTCGCCACTGCCGGTATCGATGATGGTTGCCGAGTTGTCGACGATTTTCAGCATTCGCCGACGGTCGGGACCGTAGACCGTTTCGCGCTGCGGTTCGGGGCGGATGGCGACCGCGTCCGCATGGCGGTTGCCGACAAGGTCCCAAAGGCGCACCAGGCCATCCAGCGATGTTGTCAGCAGCGATGCCCCATCGGCACTGAACGTCACCAGGTGCACGGTGCCGTTGTGACGCAACGGCGGCGTGACCGGCAGGCCGGTCGCCTTGTCCCACACGCGGGCGGTATTGTCGTCGCCGCCGGTGGCGAGATAGCGCCCATCGGGACTGATCGAGACATCGACGATCGACGAATCATGGCGAAGCGTGTACGGCCGGGCTTCTCGTTTCGCAAGATTGTAGACACGCGCGACGCCATCCGTACACGAAGTGACAATGTCCTGCCCGCCGGGCGAGAACCCGGCATCGGTGATCGGCGTTCCCCGCTGAATGTACGGCGTCAGCCCCTCCCCCGTCGCCGCATCCCAGACGCGGGCGGTGGTGTCCTGGCTGGCGGTCAGTACGGACTTGCCGTCCGGCGAAAAGAAAGCATGTACCACCGATGCCTGATGCAGCAGTACCGGCGAGATCGGCTTGCCGGTGTCGATGTCCCACACGCGCGCCGCACCGTCGGCCCCTGCCGTGGCCAGTCGCCTGCCATCGGGGCTGAAGGCCGCGTCGTTCACGGTTCCGGAGTGCTTGAACAGAATCGGTGATTGCTCGGCCGTCAGCACGTCCCAGACGCGTGCGGTGCGGTCGGCACTGGTCGTCACCAGCCGCAGGCTGTCGGGTGAAAAGGTGATCGAAGTGATGTCGCCGGCGTGGCGCATCGGCTCGCCGATTGTTTTGCCGGTCTTCACGTCCCAAAGCCGGGCGGCGCGATCGGAGCAGACGGTGGCGATATGCTTGCCGTCCGGCGAGTAGATCGCCCGTGTGACCGAGGCCGGGTGTTGCAGCACCAGCAGCGGGTCGTCACTGCTGACGTCGGCAATCTGGAAGACGCGCGCGGCCCCGTCCTGACAGCCGGACAGGATCGTGGTGCCGTCGGGGCTGAACGATGCATCGTTGACCTTGCCGTTGTGGAACCAGCCGCGCGTCAGCCGCGGGCATTCGCGGAAGATGCTGGCGATGCGGATGCGGTGCATCTCGTCATGTGCGGGGCCGTTGCGTTCACCTCGCAGCGCTTCGGTGAACCAGGGAAGCGAGCGCAGGTAGTCGCCCTGGTTCACATGAGACATGCCGTTGGACACCATCAGGTGAACGGTGCGTTCCTGTGTGCGGCGTTGTTCGTCGTCGAGCTTGTCGCGTTCACGTTTGGTGCTGGCAAGGGCAACTTGCAATTCGCCATGGTAGATCCACGCGCCGCCGACCATCGCGGCGATGCCGACAAGCGACAGAATGATGAAGCCCGTAGCGGCCGGGTGCCGGCGAATCCACTTGCGGACCCGTTCGACCTTCGTGGCCGAGCGCGCGGAGATCGGGTCGCCTTCGATGAACCGGCGCAGGTCGTCGGCCAGTTCCAAGGCTGTCGCGTAGCGCTTGATCGGGTTCTTTTCGAGGCACTTCAGGCAGATGATTTCCAGATCGAGCGGCACCTTCGGGATAAGGCTGCTCGGGGCAACCGGCTCATCGCGGATCACCTGCATGATCGTTTCGAAGGGCGAATCATCGTGGAACGGCGGCCGACCGGTGAGCATCTCATAGAGGATCGCGCCGAGCGCGTAGATGTCCGTCGTCGGGCCGATCTCCTTGATGTTGCCGGCTGCCTGCTCGGGGGCCATGTAGGACGGCGTACCCAGGATCGAACCGCTTTGCGTGGCACCCGAGCCGCCTTCGAGGCGCTTGGCCAGGCCGAAGTCGGTGATCTTGGGAATGCCGAACGGATGGGCCGCCCGCAGCGACAGTGACGACAGCGAGCCATGCACATCCGACCCGTTGATCGTGTTCGACAACAGCACGTTGGCCGGCTTCAGATCGCGATGGACGATCCCCGCGGCATGGGCGATCGCCACGGCACGGGCCAGTGATTCCACCAGAATGGCGGAAGCGCGGGCGTTCTGCGGCTGCCCGGCCAGCTTCTGTGCCAGGCTGCCGCCATCGACGAACTCCAGCGAGAAATACGGTCGGCCTTCTGCCTCGCCCACGTCGTAAATCTGCACGATGTGCGGGTGCTGCAGTTGCGCGACCGCTTCGCCTTCGGTGCGGAAGCGTTGCCGTTCGGCCGGGCCGGCATGCTCCGCGGTGAGGATCATTTTCAGGGCGACGATGCGATTAAGCATCATCTGCCGGGCCTTGTAGACGACGCCCATGCCGCCCCGGCCCAATTCACCGAGGATTTCGTAACCCTTCACGTTTACCGCGAAACGACTGTCCTGCGGAGTATCAAGCAGGCCCTTGAGTTGTTCGCGGATCTCTTCGGACTTCACACCGAAGTCCGTGGGAACGCGCTCCGCGGAACGGGCCGGCAGGTCAATGGTTTTCAGGAAGTCGGCAACTGAGGGGGCAGTGCTCTGCACGAACGTGTCGCCGCAGTTCGGGCAGGCCGCCGGGGCCGCCAGTGCGTGAAACTCGTGCCCCTTGCCGCATCGCCAGTTCAACGCCATGAATGTCCGCTCCGAAGTCGATTCGTCCATTACACACAAGCCGGGCTGTACAAGCAAGCAGTCCGACGGGGCAGTTTGGATAATCCCGGCCGACTGTGCCGGTTGTTCCCGTCAGGACGGGCGACGCCGCAAGCGGCTGCGCACAATCCGGTTCCTACGTCCTCCGGTCACTGCCGGATCGGCCTCAACGGTCGTTCTCATTTCACCCACACCCTTCGTGAGAGAGACGCCCAAAGGGTGATAATGACGCCCAAATGGTGATAATGACTGCCAAAACGGTGATAATGACGCCCAAACGGTGAGAGAGACATTCCAAACGGTGATAATGACGGCTCAAACGGTGAGAGAGACGCCCAACCAATGATAATGACGTCGTCTTCGCGGCTTTCCAGAAGCGGTAGTCTTCCGACAGCGGTTGCACGACGATTGCAAGCGGCCGGATATTGATTGTCGCACTGCGGACCGGCGCGGTATTCTTCTTCGCTCTGACACCCTGGGGGAACAATTGATGACTATCGAACCGCTCGCCATTGGCGTCTGCAGCTGGTCGCTGCAGGTCACATCCATCCCGGAACTACTCGGCTTCACGAAGCGGCTCGGCATCGACCTGGTGCAGATTGCCTGCGGCGACCCGCACCATGCCGCATGGGACGAAGGCGACGCAATGCCCGAAGTTGCCCGTTCGGCCGGGTTCCGGCTGGGCGGGGCGATGCTCGGCTTCCCCGGCGAGGATTACACGACGCCGAAGACGATCGAGCAATCCGGCGGCTTCGGCGACCCCGCCCTGCGGCCCGAACGCATCGAACGCCTGAAGTGGGCGCTCGACCGCACCGTCGCGCTTGGCCTGACCGACCTCATGCTGCATGCCGGGTTCATCCCCGACGTGGGCGACCCTGCCCGCAAGCCCTTCCTTGATACGCTCGGCAGCGTCAGTCAGTTGGCGGCCGCGAAGCAGATCACCGTTTCGTTTGAAACCGGGCAGGAGTCGGCCGCCCTGTTGCGGCGGACGCTCGACGACTTGAAATGCCCCAACCTGAAAGTCAACTTCGACCCCGCCAACATGATCCTGTACGACAAGGACGAACCGGTCGAGGCCGTGAAACTCCTGGGCCCGGACATCCGCACCGTGCATGTGAAAGACGCGATCCGCACGAAGATCCCCGGCACCTGGGGCGAGGAAGTGCCGCTGGGGAAGGGAGAAGTGGACATCCCCAAGTTCATCCGCGCCCTGCAGGACGCCGGCTATTCCGGGCCGTTGTTCATCGAGCGTGAAGTCGGCAATCAGGATCAACGCTTCGCGGACATCGCGGAGGGCATCCGCGTGGTCAGGGACTGTTTGGGGAGATAGACTTTTCGTTGACTCGCGGCCGACCACTTTGTCGCGGCCGGCTCAACAATCCTTCAGGAGTTGTCATGCGCTCTTTGATGTTCACCCTTGTCGTCGGCTCGTTCTGCCTGATGGCTGGCTGCCAGAAGGTGGAGTTGAAGGAGTTCTCGCCGGATGGAACCTTCAAGGTGCTGATGCCCGAAAAGAAGCAGCAGAAGGACCAGGATTTCGGGGGCCTGCAGGGCAAGACCTGGATTGCGGAATACAACGATGGCGCGCTCTATGTCGCCGCGGCGATATTGCCCGAAAAGAAGATCGATGCCGCGTTAAGCGACATGATGCTTAAAGAGGGTATCAAGGCGATGATGACGCAGACCAACGCCAAGTTGATCAAGGAAACCGAAATCAAACTCGACAACGAATGGCCGGGCCGTGAGGTGGAAGCCTCACTGAAGGTCCCGAAGAAGTCGGGCGGCGGCGAAGTCGACGGCATCGTCAAGATCCGCGCCTACATCGCCGACGG
>JBBQII010000202.1:0-6755 GCA_038324795.1 Gemmatales bacterium | reverse complement strand
CCATCGATTCGCCCGCTCCAAAGGTATTGATCTTCCGCTGGATCATCACACCTCCGCCAAGCCCCGCCTCGAGCAGGCGCGGCTGCACTTGCTCCGTGTACATGCGAAACATTTCGCTCGGCACGCCGGGCATCGCGACCACGGTTGCTCGTCCGACCTTCGCCCATACACCGGGTGCCGTGCCGGCCACGTTGAAGATCGGTTCCGCGCCCCTCGGGATGAGCGCCTGCACCCGATTGCGATCCGGCATCGCGCGGCCGCGACGAGCGAACATCTCCTCGATGAGTTCGAGCGAGGGGCCATGTTCTTCCAGCGGCACACCGGCCACCGCGGCAATCACTTCGCGTGTGAGATCGTCTTGCGTTGGCCCGAGGCCGCCCGTGCTGATGACGAGGTCGGCCCGCTCGCAGGCCGCGCGAAACACCGCGATGTTATCGGCGAGGTCGTCCGCAACCGTGGTGTGAAACGCGACCGGAATGCCGATCTCCGCGAGCCGACGACTGAGCCACTGGCAGTTCGTGTCGAGGTTCTGCCCGCTGGCGATCTCACTGCCGATCGAGAGAATTTCCGCTTTCATGTCCGCTGCCGAAGGGTTGAGGGAGGGAGATGGTGGGATTATACGGCTATCGTGCTCAGCCGCGACTCGAAGGGTTTCCGGAGAGTCGCGCGGTTGAGCGCTTCTTCACGTCACGCGTGTCTACGGAAACCCTTCGACACGCGGCCATGCGGACGACCTCATGCCCGCCAGAAGCGCACAAGATGGCGCGTCAGGAAATGCCATAGCCCGCTGAGGGCCGTCAGGCTGCGCTCGGCCTGGGCGTGTCGGCCGAGCAACCGGCGCACTGCGACTTGCCCCGCCTTGACCACGATGCCCAGCGGGGCATCGATTGTCAGCACCAGCTTGTAGCCGAGCAGCGCCCGGCGCGAGACGCCCGTCTTGCGGAAGTAGTGCACGTAGCCGATGAGCAGGTTCGGGGCCGCGAAAGCGACGTTCGATCGGGAACTCAACCGGCCGCGATGCACGATCTCGACCTGCGGCAGGTAAACCAGCCGATGCGTGCGGCCGACGCGGACCGACAGTTCAATATCTTCCACGCCGAAGCGGAAATCCTCATCCCACTTCCCGGCCCGCGTGAACAGGTCGCGTGGCAGCAGCACGGCTGCGCCCATCAGCACTTCCACGTCGCGCTGCGCGTCGGGGTCGAAGTGGTTGCGACGGTATTCTTCGTAGCGGGACTTGAACAGGCGCGTCCAGTTGAGAAGTGAAGTGCGATGCAGCATCGCCGCCAGATCGGGCGTGCGGCGGAACGAGATCTGCAATCGCCCGGCACTGTCGCGCAGACGCGGGCCGACCATGCCGACATCGGGGTGCGCGTCGGCATAGTCCACCAGTTTCCGCAGGGAGTAGGCCGGCACCACGGTATCGTTATTCAGGAAAAACAGATAGCGCCCGCGTGCCACGGCAGCGGCCTGATTGCTCGCGCGTGCGAAGCCGGCGTTGGAATTGTTGCGAATCAGTATGACTTCGGGAAACTCACGGGCCACCATCGCGACGGCCCCGTCGGCCGACGCATTGTCGACCACGATGGTCTCAAGGCGGACCCCCTGCGGATGATCCTGCAGCGACGTCAGGCACGCCCGAAGTTCATCCATGCAATTCCAATTGGCGATGCAGACCGACACATCGATCGGCCCGGCGTCATCGAGCGAACGCACCCACGCAGGCCGATGGTCAGCCTCGTGGCGGGGGGAACTGATCGGGGTAAGAATCGTCCGTTGCATCATGCCGTTTCAATCATCCGGGCGCACGAACGCAGGCCCGCTCATCCGTGAGTCGGTCGGACCGCAGGCTAGCACGTTTGGCGAACGACTGTCAACCGCAGCGATGGTCAGTTTGATGCATCCCATTCGCCCGTCTCAAGATAGCGCGTGATCGCCGTCGAAAGACTGGGACCGATGCCCGGGATGCGCTGCAGCGCCTTAGGGCCTTCGTCCTGGACCATTTGCTCGATCGGCTCGTCGAGTCGCAGAAGCGCGTCCGCCGCCTGGCGATACGCCTTCACGCGATACAAGTTGTCGTTCCGGCCGCGCAGCGACCGGGCACGTTGCTGCAGGACCCTGGCAATTTCGGTGTTTGTCATGCTGTGCCCCCTCGATGCAAATTATACGCATGTACACTTATGTCGGTTCAAGGGGTTGCTTCGGATTGTCCGAATTTTCCGATAAGGGTACGCTGCATCCCGCGGAACGGAATCCGAGGATCATGGATGGCCAGCTACAAGGGACATTTGGCCTTCGCGGCCCCGCTGGGGTTCGTCTACGGCGGCATGGCGCGCAGCCAGCTTGGCTTCGAGGCCGACACGGCCATGGTCGGTGCCCTGCTGACGACCGTCGGAGGGTTACTGCCTGATCTCGATTCGGATTCGGGCGTGCCGGTGCGCGAACTGTTCAGCCTCGCGGCCGTGATGGTGCCGCTGCTCATGTGGCGGCGACTGATGAACGCCCACTTCACCGATGAAAGCATGTTCCTGTTCCTGGCCGTCGTCTACCTGCTCATCCGCTTCGTGATCTCCCGGATTTTCAAGCATCTGTCGGTGCATCGCGGCATGTATCACTCGATCCCGGCCATGCTGATCGCGGGGCTGATCGTCTTCCTGGCCTATCAGCATCCGTCGATGCGTGTCCGGCTGTTTCTGTCCGTCGGGGTGATGATCGGCTTCCTGTCGCACCTGGTACTCGACGAGATGTGCAGCGTCGATTTCCACGGCTTCACCATCAAGCTGAACAAGTTTGCCGGCAGCGCGGTGAAGTTCTTCTCTCCGTCGATCGTCGGCACCGTCACCGCCTATGCGATCCTGATCGGGTTGGCGTACCTGACAATTCTGGATGTGGAACGCACGACCGGCCGGGATGTCCTGCCCGCCAGCCTGCGCATCAGCGGGCGATAACAGCGCGCCCGTGTAACTTGCGCAAACCAACTCTCTCGCCAAGTCGTCTTCCTTATGGGATACTGTCGTCTCGTCGACGGTCCGACTGCACGCCAAATGGTGTGGGCGGCCATCGTGGAGCACGCGTCTCGCGTGCTCCACGGTCAATTCCAGTCGCCGTCAATGTGATGCCTCTTGCGGAGTACCTGTCGATGCTGCGACTCTCCATCGCCTTGATGCTGCTGGCGGTTGCTCCGGTCGCGGCGGCCGATCCGAAGGCGGAGCTGGCCGACAAGGCACTCGGTATTCTGAAAACGCACTGCTACCGCTGCCATGGCGAGGCCGGGGCCGTCGAGGGCGGCTTCAACTACGTCGCTGATCTCGACCGACTGGTGAACCGCAAGAAGGTCCTGCCCGGCAAGGCCGAAGAATCGTCGGTGTACAAACGCATCGCCAACGGCAGCATGCCGCCGCCCGATGTCAAATCACGCATGTCCGATGCCGACAAAGCCGTGCTGAAACAATGGATCGACGGCGGTGCCCACATCCCCGCCACGGGCCCGGCCCGGGTGTTCATCACCGCGAATCAAGTGGAAGACGCGATCCTTGCCGATCTCGAAAAGCTCGACCGCCGTTCGCGCCGGTTCGTGCGCTACTTCACGCTGGTGAACCTCTACAACGCCGGCCTGAGCGATGATGAAATCACCACCTACCGGAACGCGCTGAACAAACTGGTCAACTCGCTCTCCTGGCACCCGAAGATCCGCAACCCGGTCGCCATCGACCCGGCCGGTACGCTGCTACGCATCGACCTGCGCTGGTTCATGTGGGACTCGGCCACGTGGAACCGCCTGCTCAACGATTACCCGTACGGCATCCTCGATGACACCACGGCCGCCCGCGCCATCATGGTTTCGACGGCGACCAAAGTGCCGCTGATGCGGGCCGACTGGTTCGTGGCCACCGCCTCCCGGCCGTTGCTCTATCAGGACATCCTGCAACTGCCGGCGAACCTCGCGGAACTTGAACGCCAGCTGCGCGTCGATGCCGCGCTGAACATCACCCAGGAACGCGTGATGCGTGTGGCGTTCAATGGCTCGGGCATCTCGAAGAACAATCGCATCCTCGAACGGCACGATGCCGTGCACGGCTATTACTGGCGCACCTACGACTTCGAAGACGTGCCGCAGAACCTGATCGAACGCGGCCAATTGCTGCCCGACCGCCGCAACGTCTTTGCTTACCCGCTGGGGCCCGGCAATCTGGAGAACACGTTTCAGCATGCCGGTGGCGAGGCGATCTTCAGCCTGCCGAACGGGCTGCAGGGCTACTACATCATGAACTCGGTCAACAACAGATTGGATAAGGCACCGACCGCCATTGTCAGCGATCCCAAACGCCCGGACCGCGCGGTCGAGATGGGCATCTCGTGCATGGGCTGCCATATCCCGGGCATCCTGACCAAAGCCGACCAGATGCATGATTTCCTGGAAAAGAACCCCAAGGCGATCGCCCGACTTGATGCCGATATCGCGCGCGTGCTCTACCCCGCCAAGGAAGTATCGCAGGCACAGATGGACGAAGACTCGAAGCGCTTCATCGCGGCGCTTGCGCAAACAGGCGTCAAGGTGGCCAAGGCCGAGCCGATCATCACCATGACGGTGCGTTACGAAGGCGATATCGATGCGCTCAGCGCCGCCGCCGAAGTGGGCCTGCCGCTCGCGGAGTTCCAGAGGAAGGTCGGTGAATCATCGCTGCTGAGCCGTAATCTCGGGGCGTTCCGCGTGCCCGGTGGGACGGTCGCCCGGCAGGTCTGGGTGCAGGCGTTCGGTGACGTGGTGCGCGAGATGAAGCTCGGCGTGCTGTTCCAGGCGAACCAGATCGGGGCCGCACTGGCGGACAACACCGGCGAGATCGACCCGCTGGAAGTGGCCATCGGCCAGTCGAATCACATGACGTTCGCGGCCGACGGCCGACTGGCGATCATCGCCAGTGCCGACCGCAGCGTGCAGAGCTATGAGGTCGAGGGCAAACGCGTTCTGAAGCGCTTCGTGGGGCACACCGGCTCGGTCTGGAGTTCCGACCTGTCGAAGGACGGCAAGTACGCCCTCTCCGGCAGCATGGATGGCAGCGTTCGCTATTGGCGCGTGGAAGACGCCCAGCAACTGGCGAAGCTCGACGGGCACACCAGTCTGGTGACCGCGGTCGCGTTCACGCCCAACGGCAAGTGGGCCGTCTCGGCCGGCTTCGACGGCACGGTGATCTACTGGAACCTGTCGACCGGCAAGGAAGCGAAGCGCTACGAAGGGCCGATGAAGTACATCAATGCACTGGCGGTCTCGCCGGATGGCAAAACCGTGCTGATCGCGGCCGACAAGCTGGTGCGCCTGTGGGACATCGCCAGCGGTGCGGAAGTCGGCAAGCTGGAAGGCCATGCCGCGCCGGTGACCGCCGTCGCGTTCTCGGCGGACGGCAAGAAAATCCTCAGCGGCAGCGACGACCGCAGCATGCGTCTGTGGGATGTCGAGAAACTGAAGCAGGAACAGATCTTCACCGGTCATGAAGGATCAGTGCGGGCCGTGGCATTCAACGAGAAGGGCACTTGGGCCCTCTCCGGCAGCAACGACGCGAGCGTGCGCCTGTGGCAGACGGCTACCGGCAAGGAACTCGGCAAGTTCGCCAAACACACTGAACCGGTCGTGCAGGTGGCTTTCCTCGACAACGGCAAGCAGACCCTCAGCGGCAGCCGCGACACGGCCCTGCTGCTCTGGGGCATCGACAAGTTCTACCCTACCGCCGTCCCGGAACCGAAGCCGGCCGATGCCCCGATCACGCTGAAGCCGCTCTACAAGGTGCAGGTCGATGGAACCGTGGGCCGACTGATGCTGTCCTCTAACGGCAAATGGCTGTACATCCTCGACCGCAGCAATGAGCAGTTGCGGCGAGTCGATACCGCCAACGGCACCGTGACCGCGAAACAGCCGATCCCCGGAATCGAGGATGTTCATCTGTCGGCCGATGGCAAACAGCTGATCGCGCTGACGAGCGACAAGAACGCCATCGTGCTGCTCGACCCGGTGACCCTCGAACAACGCCTGACGATGCCGGTGAAGTTCCTGCCCCTGTCATTCAGCGGCGAGCAGACGGGCAAAGTTGCCATCATCGGTGAAGAAGAAGGGGCCAAGCGCGTCCGCACGTGGCTGAACCTGACCGACCTGACTGCGAAACTCGAAGTGCAACCCGATTCCAGCAAACTGACACCGCCCGCCGAACTCGCGCGGAGCGGCCTGTTCTCCATCTCGAAATCCAATTGGCTCAACGACGGTGCCGCGAAGCAAACCCGCTGGAAACTGCCCCTGACCGCGTATCAGATGGTGCACGACGAAAAAGCGGGCAAGCTGTACCTCGCAGTGATCGACCCGGACGCGATCATGGCCCGGCCACGCGCGAAGGGGTACGGGGATGTGTGGGTGATCGATATTGCAGAGTTGAGGAAGTAACCTACCGCTAACTCGTACCATGCAGGACGGTCTTCTCATGCCGTCCTGCATGATACAACGTGAGTCACTTCGATTCTTCGCTTGGAGTGCTTCATCATCTGGAGTCGGTTTCGAGGCTTCCGGAGTAATACTGCTCACGGTCAATGGTGATTCATCCTGCGGAGAGCCCGCAGCGCAAGCAAGGGTCTTACGTACCCTTGCTTGCGAATCCAACGGCGGAGCGTACCCGCGTGGCATTTCAGTTCCTTGGCGATGCCTTCCCAGTACAGCCCCTGGGCACGCCACTTGGCGGCGATTTCGAGTTGTTCCGGCGTGGGGGAAGCGCGTT
>JBBQII010000201.1:0-6788 GCA_038324795.1 Gemmatales bacterium | reverse complement strand
GGGCGTGTTGTTCAGCCACAGTTTCTATCTCGATCTCGGGGCCATGTGGACGAAGCGGGAGAAGATCTTCAACGCCAACAATGCCCGCGACTTCGAGAAGGGTGTAAAGGAAGCCAGCCGCTTCCTGCCGGGGGCGTCGATCGACAAACTGCTGACGCAGAGCGGGGTGCATCACCGGTTCGTGGTCGCGGAAGTGTCATCAAATGACTACAAGGTGGAACCGCTGGTGAAGCTGCCGTCGTTCGGGTTCGTAACCTCGATGCGGGACAAGCAGTTCGGCAAGTCGGTCGAGACGCTGATCCGCGGCGCGGGCTTTCTGGTCGGCACGCAGGTATCGCTGAAGATGTTCGAGGAGACGCACGACGGCGTTGCCATTGTCGGCTACCGCTTCCCGGAAGACGGCAAGTTTCCCGATGATCCGCAGAAGCTGCGGTTTAACTTCACGCCGACGTTCGCGATGGTGGATGATCAATTCATCGCGGCATCAAGCAAGTCGCTGTGCCGGGAGTTGATCGACACATTGAAGAAGGAAGACCGCACGAAAGGCCTGCATCCCAACATGCAGATGCGCGGCTACGCGGGCGGCCTGGGCAAGTTCATCAACGCTGCCCCCGATGCCTTACTGACACAGTCGATCCTCGATCAGGCCATCCCCGAGGGGGAGGCGAAGAAGCAGGTCGAGCAACTGCTGCGCTACATCAACAAGCTCGGTACGGTGCGCATCGAGACCGATTACCTCGACAACGAGTTTCGCTTTGACCTGCAATGGAAAACTGGCAAGTGACCATGAGCATTCCCATGAACAAGATCGATCCCGCTTGGGCCTGGCAGCCATATGTGCCCACCGATGCCAATCCGTGGACGGTGCGGAAGGTCGGGCATTTGTATCGCCGGGCGGCGTTCGGTGCGAACGCGACGGAGTTGAAGGAGGGCCTTATTGCCGGGCCGACACGGGCGGTCGATGCCCTGATCAAGGGCGGCCCGGGCCTGGCCGAGTTCGAGGCCGAGACGCTGCGTTGGGGCGAATCGATCCGGCGGACGAACGCCGCCCCGCGCTCGAGCGAGTGGTGGCTGTATCGCATGCTCTACTCGCCCCGGCCCTTCCAGGAAAAAATCACGCTGTTCTGGCACAACCACTTCGCCACCAGCAACGCGAAAGTGCTGAGCATTGAGCAGATGCTGGGGCAGTACGACCTGCTGTACAAGCACGCGCTGGGCAACTTCGGCGACATGCTGCCCGACATCTCGCGCGACCCGGCCATGATGATCTGGCTCGACACGATCCAGAGCAAGAAGGGGATGCCGAACGAGAACTACGCGCGCGAATTGATGGAACTGTTTTCGCTGGGTATCGGCCACTACAGCGAACAGGACATCCGCGAGGCGGCCCGCGCCTTCACCGGCTGGGAGATCAAGGGCGGCAAGTTCTTCGCCAATGCCGCGCAGCACGATGGCAGCGAGAAAACAGTGTTGGGCAAGACCGGCAAGTGGACCGGCGACGACATCGTGCGGATCTGCCTGGAGCAGAAGGCCTGCCCGCAATTCATCGTGCGGAAGCTGTACCGCAACCTGATCAGCGAGTCGACCGAACCGACGGCCGATATGCTCGAACCCCTGGCGGAAGCGTTCGGCAAGGATCGCGACATCGGCAAGCTCGTGGAACGGATGCTGCGCTCGAACCTGTTCTTCTCGCCGACATCGTATCGGAACAAGATCAAGAGCCCCGTCGAGTATGTAATTGGCATCGTGCATGGCTTCGAAGCACGCATCGGCGTGACGGAGATCGCGCGATCGCTGGAATCGCTGGGCCAGCACCTGTTCCACCCGCCCTCGGTCAAGGGTTGGGATGGCGGCGAAACCTGGCTGAACGGCCAGACACTGCTGACCCGGCAGAACCTCGCACTGGAACTGTGCGAGTCTCGCACTCGTGCCGAAGGGGGCAACGTGTCGTCGCCGCTGCCGATTGCTGTGCTCAACCGGCATGAGGCCAAGCCGGTTGACTTCTTTCTGAATCTGTTCCTTCAGGGCGACGTGCCGGACGAAACCCGCACGAAACTGACGACCTACGCCGACAAGGCGAAGACACAGAGCTATCCTGTCTACTGGAGTGCCGAACGCAAGGCGGAACATCAGGTGACGAGCATCTGCCACCTGGCGCTGACGCTGCCGGAGTTTCAGTTGGGGTGAACGGTGTGGAGTTTCGACGATGAGAACGAAAAAAGTGGCTGAAAGCCCGGCGGGGATGCCCGCGATCGATTCGGATATGTTCCTGCGCATCTGGGATCGTCAGAAGATGACGGCGGCGTTGGCCAGACAGATCCTGACTCTCGATTTCGACGAAGATGAAAAGGCGCGGATGCACGAGCTGTCGATTCGCAACTCGGCGGGAACGATTACCCGGCAGGAACTTGCCGAATTGGACAAATACGTGGATCTGGGCACTGTGCTTGCCATCATGCATGTGCGTGCCCGGACGGTCCTGAAACAGGCAGGTAACTCGCGTGCCTGACCGGCTGCTCGATTTCGTCCGATCGCGTGCCGGCAATCGATGCGAGTATTGCATGCTGCCCGATCTTGGTACACCCGTGCAGTTTGAACTGGAGCATGTTGTTCCTCTCCAGCATTTGGGAAGCGATCACCCGAGCAACCGGGCATATTCCTGCTTTCGCTGCAATCGACGCAAGTGGCCGAACATTGCCGGCCTGGATCATGCGAGAAGACGGCGACTGACCAGACTTTTCGATCCGCGTCGCCATTAATGGAGTTTTCACTTTCGATATGTCGGATCGATGATTGAAGGGAAGACGGCGATCGGACGGGTCACTGTTTATGTTCTGCAGATGAACGACGCCGTCGCCGTGCGTTACCGAGACCAATTGATTCGTGCGGAGTTGATTGATCCCGCCGCCGTATCACGCCCGCAGACCGGAGTTCACCAAGATGACAACCCGACGTGATTTCCTCAAAACATCCTCCCTGCTGAGTGCCTCGGCCGTGGTGCCGACGTTTCTGGCGCGGTCGGCCATGGCGGTGCCGAATGCGGCATCGAGCGGGGCGAAGGATACCATCCTCGTCATCGTGCAGTTGACGGGCGGCAACGACGGGCTCAACACGGTCATCCCGTTCAAGGACGAACGCTATGCCCAGTACCGGCCTACGTTGAAAGTGCCGGTCGATCGCATCCGCAAGATCGACGACAGCATCGGCCTGCATCCGTCGCTGGAGGGCTTCTCCTCGCTCCTGGAGGACAAGGCGCTGACCATCGTCCAGGGCGTCGGCTATCCGAACCCGAGCCAGTCGCACTTTCGCTCGATGGACATCTGGCAGGCGGCCAGTACCAAGGAGACGCTGAATGAAGGTTGGCTGGGCAAGGCGCTGCGCATCATGAACTGCCCCGCGTTTCATGTGCCCAGAGACAACGAAACCGCGCCGCTCGCGCTGGCCGGGTCGCCGGTGCGCGTGCCGTCGATCGCATCGCTCGCGGAATTCCAGTTGAAGCTGACGGCCGCCAGCGGGGCGGACAAGTCGCAGCAGAAGGACGTGATCGCCCCGGCCACGGGGGACAAGCCGGCACTGCTCGACTTCGTGAGCAAGACGGCGCTGAACACCTATGCATCCAGCGAAAAACTGCAGGAACTCGGCCGTAACTATGTGCCGAAGTCGCCATACCCGAACAACAACGCGCTGGCCAACCGGCTCAAACTGTGCGCCCAACTGATTGACGCGGGGATCGGCGCACGCATCTTCTATGTGTCGATCGACGGCTTCGACACGCACGCCAATCAGGGGGGAGTGCAGGGGGCGCATGCCAACCTGTTGACTCAGGTGTCGTCGGCCATCGCGGCCTTTTACAAAGACCTGTCCGCGCGCGGGCATCGCGATCGGCTGATGGTGATGACCTTCTCCGAGTTCGGCCGGCGTGCCAAGGAGAACGGCAGTCGCGGCACCGATCACGGTTCAGGGGCACCGCTGTTTCTTGTCGGCGGTGGCTGCAAGCCGGGCCTCGTGGGCGAGCATCCGTCGCTCGAACATCTCGAAATGGGCAACTTGAAGCACGCCATCGATTTCCGCGACGTCTATGCATCGATACTCGACCGCTGGTTGGGTGTTGACAGTAAGACAGTCCTCGAAGGCGACGTCAAGCCGCTCGACCTGTGGGCATGACCTACCCGGGAAATTGACTGATGATGCGCATCCTCTCCGTTTTGCTGCTGTGTGCCGGTAGTGCGTCCGCAAAGCCGAATATCGTCTACATCCTTTGTGATGATCTCGGCTATGGCGATGTTCACTGTCTGAATTCCGAAGGTAAGATCGCCACGCCGAACATGGATCGGCTGGCGAAGTCGGGCATCACGTTTACCAATGCCCATTCCAGTTCGGCCGTCTGTTCGCCCACGCGCTACGGCGTTCTTACCGGTCGTTACAACTGGCGGTCGCCGCTCAAGAACGGCGTTCTCAACGGCTATTCTCCGCGACTGATCGAGGAGGGACGACTGACCGTCCCGGCATTTCTGAAGACGCAGGGTTACACGACGGCCTGCATCGGCAAGTGGCACCTGGGCATCGACATGCCGTTGAAAGAAGGCGGCATCGCGAAGGATTACGGCGATCAGTGGAAGGTCGATTACACGAAGCCACTGAAGAATGGCCCGTTGGCTGTCGGCTTCGACAGCTACTTCGGCATCAGTGCTTCGCTCGACATGCCGCCCTATGTGTGGATCGAGAACGACCGTTTCACGAAGGTGCCGACGGTCGACAAGACATGGATCCGCAAAGGTCCGGCCGCGGACGACTTCGAAGCAGTCGACGTGTTGCCAACGCTGACAGCGAAGGCAGTGACTTACATCAGCGATCGCGCGGCCGACGCGAAGAAGGGCAAGCCGTTCTTTTTGTATCTGCCGCTGACGTCGCCGCACACGCCGCTGGTGCCATCGAAGGAGTGGCAGGGGAAGAGCGGCCTGAATGATTATGCCGACTTCGTGATGCAGACCGACGACACCGTCGGGCAGGTGCTTGATGCGATTCGGAAAGCGGGCATTGCCGAGGATACGCTCGTCATTATGACCAGCGACAACGGTTGCTCGCCGAAGGCTGATTTCCCGGAACTGCTGAAGAAGGGGCACAACCCCTCTTACAAGTCGCGAGGCTTGAAAGCCGACATCTTTGACGGCGGCCATCATGTGCCGTTCCTCGCCGCTTGTCCGGCAAAGATCAAGCCGGGCTCCGTCTGCGATCAGACAATCTGCCTGACCGACCTGTTCGCCACGGTCGCGGCCATGCTCGATCAGAAACTACCTGACACGGCCGCGGAAGACAGCGTCAGCATGCTGCCGGCATTTGAAGGGAAAGTCGATCAGGCGCTGCGCGACACGATAGTGCATCACTCGATCAACGGTTCCTTCGCGATCCGGCAGGGGCCGTGGAAACTGGCGCTGTGCCCCGACTCCGGCGGCTGGAGCGCCCCGCTGCCGGGCAAAAACAAGCTGAACCTGCCGGCCGTGCAACTGTACGACTTGAAGAATGATGTGGGCGAGAAGAACAACGTTGCCGATGCACAAACGGAACGGGTCGAACGCCTGACACAACTGCTTGAGAAGCAAGTGGCTGAGGGCCGCAGTACGCCGGGGGGAAAGCAGAAGAACACGGGGGATGTGCGGATTCGACCGGGACAGAAACGGTAGACGGGTTTCAAGGCAGGAAAATGCGTCCGGTCCCAAGCAGCGAATTAATGTTGGTTACGGTGTCATACAAGCCGTCGATGAACAACTCGAGGTAAGCGCGGCTTGTTCGAAGCCGGTCGACACTTCCGATGGTGGCAACGGGAATAGAATCGGGACAGCTGCGCGACTGTATGGTGGCATTCAGCGAGTCAGTACCTTCACGATTGCGATTGTCGGTGATCAACAGAAGATTCAGTTCCCGGCATCCCTTCCACACTTCCGAATCCGGGGTCGTAGGGACAAGGCCAATGTCTTCGAAATGAAAGTAGCCGATGCCGAGTGATTCCCAGAAAAGTCGGTACGGTTCGTTCTGCATTGTGGCGACAACCCTGTCGACAATCCCGGCGATATTATGGTCGGCGATGAGGCCCCTCATGATGGAACACCGTTGACACGTTGGTCACGGAGGCGCTCCATGATGAGCAGCCTTTTGCGCCGGCCATCGCGCAGAATCGCTTCGAACCAATCCGGGTTTCTTCCTTTTCCCTGCTGTTCTCGAATCCTTGCCTCTGCTTCGTCAAACTCGCGCTGATGGTCCCGATAGTACTGCTCTGCAATCGCGATTTCCTCATCGAGCAGGCAGGGGATCCAGCGGATAATTTCGCCATAGGACGATCCTCCCTGAAAGTAGGGCACGAGGTCCTGAACGGTGATCCGCTTGGTGCTCAGCTGCATGCCGCGACCGTAGTCAACGATCGCGATCTCTGACACGTTTTCGTCCATTGGTTGATCTTGTACGAAAGATTCTCTTCCCCATTCTACCCGCACTTCGACTGCTGTATACTCCGTTTCACCTTTCCCAAGGAGTGCTTCATTATTCACCAAATTCTATCGCCACTTGTACTTGGCTGGCTCCTGTTCAGCACGCCAATGATTCATGCCGCACCGCCCCAACGTCATCGTCCTTCTCACCGGCGATCAGGGCTACGGCAGGCCGGCGTTCGTTCGATTTCTCACGGAATGGTGTTATTTTCTTCACTTTTTCACGTGCCGCCATCGGGTATAGAGTTTGGCCGATTCTGGGCCGTTAACTACACTTCGACCATGCCGCCGGTGGGTATAGACAGG
>JBBQII010000200.1:0-6789 GCA_038324795.1 Gemmatales bacterium | reverse complement strand
ACCTGACGCGCAACAACCGCACTGTAGGTGTCTACTACCCCGCCAGCAAGGCCGAGCGGGCCGAGATCCCGGCCACGCCGAAGATCGATGAAATGGTGAAGGACTACAAGGGCCGCGATGCTGTCGCCCAGGGGGAAGTGTTCGACACCACGCCCGAAAACATCGAAAAGCGCGTGCAGCGCGGCAAGGTCGACCAGATCCAGTTTGCGCTGCTGCCGAAGAAGACCCGCGGCGAGGTGGTCGAACTGCGGCTGAACCTGCACTTCGGCTCCGAGAAGAGCCTGGCCGGGCTGAACACCGCCAGCAGCATGCTGGGCAGCTTGATGCGCCGCGGCACGATCGAACACAACCGCCAGCAGTTGACCGATGAGTTGGATAAGCTCGGTGCCCAACTTGGGCTGAGTACCGACGCAGGCGAACTTTCCGTCACGCTGCAGGTGAAGAAGGCGAATCTGTTGCCTGCGCTGAAGATCGTGTCCGAGATCCTGCGCACGCCGAGCTTCCCTGCCGCCGAATTCGAGATCCTCAAGCGGGAGAACCTCGAGCGGTTGAACCGGGCGAAGACCGAGCCGACCGCGCTGGCGGGGCAGATGCTCTCGAAGAGGCTGAGCCCCTACGACAAAGACAACATCCGCTACGTGCCGACGATCGAAGAGGGGATCGCCCGCGTCGAAGCGGTCACGGTCGACGACCTGAAGAAGGTCTACGCCCAGATCGGGCCGATCGGCGAACTCGCCGTCGTCGGCGACTTCGCGCCCGAAGCCGTACTCGACTTCTTCCGCGAGGGACTGAAGGGCCTGGAAACGAAGATTCCGTACGAACGGATCACGCGTGATTACAAGTTCGACATCAAGGGCGGCAAGGAACAGATCCTGACGCCGGACAAGGCCAACGCTGTTTACATCGCCGGCGTCATGGCCCCCTTGACCGACACCGATCCCGACTATGCCGCGCTGCAGGTCGGCAACTACCTGCTCGGCGGAGCGCCGCTGGCCTCACGGCTCAGCAACCGGGTCCGCGGTGAAGAGGGGCTGTCGTACGGCATCGGTTCGATGTTCTCCGCCGACGCAAAGGACAAGAGCGGCCGGGTGATGGTCTTCGCGATCACCAACCCGGCCAACATGGCCAAGGTCGACACGATCATCGGCGAGGAGATCGGCAAGTTCCTGAAGGAAGGCCCCAGCGCTTCCGAAGTCGACGAAGGCAAGAAGGCGTTCGTCGAATCGCTGAAGGTCGGCCGGAGCAATGACGGCACGCTGGCCACGCAACTGGCCAACGGCCTGAACTACGGCCGCACTTATCAGTTCTACGCGGACCTGGAAAAGAAACTTCTCTCCCTGCAACCCGGCGACGTGCAGGGCGCCTTCAAGAAAGTCCTCGACCCGTCGAAGATCATCGTGATCCAGGCGGGAGATTTCAACAAGAAGTGATTGATCATTGGTCATTGGTCATTGGTCATTGGTTATTGGTCATTGGTCATTGGTCATTGGTCATTGGTGCAACTTGGACATGCAATCGTCTTTCGTTGTGTCGCTTTGTGAATCGTAGTGATGAACGAATGACTAATGACTAATGACTAATGACTAATGACTAATGACTAATGACTAATGACAAAATCAGATGATCGACAATTCCCCATACTACACGTACAAGCACCGTGAACTGACGGTCGAGGGGTTTTCGCGCGCGATGGTGCAGTCGGTGTGGCGCGTGCCGGAGTTGGATATCGGCTTCGACGTGGGGGCCTTGCCCTGGCACTTTCTGAGTACGCCGCACTGGTTCATTTCGCACACGCATCTCGATCATCTGGCGGCACTGCCGGTGCTGGTGTCGCGCCGCGGCATCATGGATTATCCGACGCCGACGACGGTCTACCTGCCGAAAGAGATGGTCGAACCGGCGTGGGACATGCTGCAGGTGTGGGAACGGCTCGATCGCGGGCCGATGAACTGCACCCTCAAGGGGCTGTCGCCGGGCGACGAGGTGGAACTGTCGCGCGATCATGTCGTCAGCGCGCACCGCATGCAGCATACCGTGCCGGCCCTGGGATACGTTGTCTGGGAACGCCGGCACAAGTTGAAGCCGGAGTATCAGGGACTGCCCGGCCCGAAGATCCGCGACTTGAAGGACGCCGGTACAGTCGTGACCGACGATGTCCGTCAGCCGCTCATGGCCTACACGGGCGATACCAATCCCGTCGGCCTGGATGAGAATCCCATCTTCTACGAAGTGCCGCTGCTGATCGTCGAGATGAGCTTCGTGCGCGTCAATCACCGGCGTGACAACATCCACGCCTTCGGCCACATGCACATCGACGACTTCATCGAACGCGCCGACCGGTTCAAGAACGAAAAGCTGATCGTCTGCCACATCAGTTCCCGCTATGACGTCGAAGAGACAGTTGAAGCCGTGCGCGAACACGTTCCCGAACCGCTCGCTTCTCGCATCCACGTCTGGGGCAACGAGGACTGAGTGCAATAGTCAGAGCCCGAGCACGAGCAAGGAAATTGCGTTTCCTCGCTGGCGCTCGGGCTCATTGCGCTCACCGGTGTCATCGCACTTCCAAGAGAACTTTTCTCGCATCGCGGTGTTTCATCTGGTACTCTCCCAGATACCTGCCCGAACATTCCTTCCGCTGAGACTACCGCATGCGCTGCCTCCTCAGCCTGCTGATGCTCACCTCGGTCGTTGCCGCCGGTGACCCGCTGCCGCCTGCGAACGAGCGATTTCGCGATGGCGCTGGGGTGGAAGTGCCTAACTTCCAGCGTCACGTGCTGCCGGTCATGGGCCGGCTCGGCTGCAACGGCCGGGCGTGTCACGGGTCGTTTCAGGGGCAGGGCGGCTTCCGGCTCTCACTGTTCGGGTACGACTTCAACGCCGATCACGATGCCCTGTTGAAAGGCGACGAGCCACGCGTCGATCCGAAAAACCCGATCAAAAGCCTGATGCTGACCAAGCCGACGAAAACCGTCGCCCACAAGGGCGGCAAGCGCATGGACGTCGGCGGCTGGGAATACAACCTGATGCTGCGCTGGCTGAAGGGCGGGGCTCCCAACGTCGGCGAGAAAGATGCGTCGTTTTCATCGCTCGAGATCGAGCCGCGCGAGATCGTCTTCGTGAAGCCCGGCGAGACCAGACGACTGAAGATCACCGCCCGCTGGTCGGATGGCACCATCGAAGATGTGACGCCCCTGTGCCGGTTCCGCAGCAACGATGAATCGATCGCGACAATCAACGAAGCAGGCAACGTCACCTCTGTCGGCCGGGGCGATACTGCCGCAGTCGCATTCTACGACAACGGCGTCGCCACTGTCTCCATCCTGATGCCGGTCACCGACAAGCTCGGTCCGAATTATCCGGTGGTCCGCACATCGACCAAAGTCGATGAGTTGGTAGTCGACAAGTTGCGCAAGCTCGGCATCGTTCCGTCCGATTCCTGCACCGATGCGGAGTTCCTGCGCCGTGTCGGCCTCGACATGACCGGCACGCTGCCGGCCGCCGCCGAAGTGGAGGTATTCCTGAAGGACGCGAGTGCCGACAAGCGCGCTCGCAAAATCGACGAACTGCTCACCCGACCGGAGTATGCCGCCTGGTGGGCGACCCGGCTGTGCGACTTCACGGGCAACAATGAAGCGAACGGCCCGGTCGGCGGCGAGCAGGGGCTGCGCCGCGAGTATGCCCGCCTCTGGTACGCCTGGATCGAGAAGCGCGTCCGCGACAACATGCCCTACGACAAACTCACCGAAGGAATCGTGCTGGCGACAACCCGGCATGACGGGCAGACCTACGAACAGGCCTGTGCCGAGTTCAGTGCATTCTTCCGCAAGGACAAGCCGGCCGACTTCACCGCACGAAGTACGATGCCCTACTTCTGGTCTCGCCGCGCCCAAGGCAAGGCGGATGAGCGGGCGCTCAGCTTCGCCCATGCATTTCTCGGCGTGAACCTGCAATGTGCCTCGTGCCACAAGCATCCGTATGACCAGTGGACCAAACAGGACTTCGACCAGTTCACGCTCTTCTTCACCGGTGTCCGTTACGGGGCCATGGGGGCCCGGGATGTGGTCGCCGCCATGAAGAAAGAGAACGGCCTGGAGGGCCTCGATGAAGATTCGGGCGTCTTCAAGAAGAAGTTCGTCGATGCCCTGGCCGCGGGAAAGGTGCTGCCGTTTAAGGAAGTCACTGTGCCGCCCAAGCCACGGGCGAAGCTTAACGCGCCGAAGCCCAAGAGTACCGGTGCCCGCGTGCTCACCCCGAAACTGCTGGGCGGCGAAGAAGTTGTCGGCCAGGGTTACGACGACCCGCGCCAGCCGATCATGGACTGGCTGCGCGACGACGACAACCCGTACTTCGCCCGGGCGTTCGTCAACCGCGTCTGGGCCGGGTACTTCCATGCCGGGCTCATTGACCCGCCTGATGACCTCAACCTCGCGAACCCGCCAAGCAACCCGGACCTGCTCGACTACCTGACGAGCGGTTTTATCAAGAGCGGCTACGACATGAAGTGGCTGCACCGCACCATCGCGCTGAGTGATACCTACCAGCGCAGTTGGCGGCCCAACGACACCAATAAGTACGATGAACGCAATCTTTCCCGCGCAGTGCTGCGCCGGCTGCCGGCCGAGGTCGCCTTCGATTCGCTTACTCTCGCCACTGCGTCGGACGACGCGCGATCGAAGTTGGTACAGGACCCGATCAACGCCCGGGCCATCGGGGCGCAAAGCTGCTTCGGCGGCCGCGGGCTGGGCGGAACGGACAACTACGCCGTCAACCTGTTCGGTCGGCCGGCGCGTTCGATCAACTGCGACTGCGAACGCTCCAGCGAGCCGAGCCTGCTGCAATCGGTCTACCTGCGCAACGACCCCGAGGTGCTGAAGCTGATCGATCGCCCCGACGGCTGGCTGAAGCAGATGGCCAAGTCGAAACTGACGCGCGACGACCTGATCCGTCAGGCTTATCTGCGTGTATTGAGCCGCCTGCCGGATGACCGCGAACTGACCATTGCCCGCGACGCCGAACTGCGCGACCTGGTCTGGGTGCTTGTAAACACGAAAGAGTTCATCATCAACCGCTGATGAGGGAAGACATGACCGCGAACTTCTCCCGCCGATCGTTCCTGCAGGTTGGTGCCCTCGGCCTGACCGGCCTGACACTGGCCGACTACCTGCGCGCCGCCCCGCCCGCATCGACGGCGAAGTCGGCCATCTTCGTCTACCTCGGCGGCGGGCCGACGCACATGGACACGTTCGACCTGAAGCCCGAAGCCGCCGCCGAGTTCCGCGGCGACTTCAAGCCGATCGCGACCGACGTGCCCGGCATTCAGATCAGCGAACATCTGCCGAAGCTGGCGAAGCAGATGAAGGATGTCGCGCTCGTGCGCGGCATCAGTCACACGCTGGCCGGGCACGAACTTGGCACCGCCTACGTGAACACGGGCAACCGACCGATCCCGTCGCTGCTGTATCCGGGCCTGGGCGCGGTGGTCAGTAAGGAACTGCAGGGCGACAGGGATCTGCCGCACTACGTCGCCATCCCGTCGACGCCGCAGAAGGCCGGCTACCTTGGTGTACGCTACGCGCCGCTGCTGACGAATACCACACCCTCCGCCGGGGTGCCGTTCGCGGTACGCGGCATCTCGCTGGGCAACGGCATGACCGTGGCCGAGTACGAGAAACGGCAGAAACTGCTGAGCCAGCTTGACACCACGTTCGGCAGCGCTGAAGAAAGCAAGCTGGTCGACGGCCTCGATAAGTTCGCGCAGCAGGCATTCGACATGATCAGTTCGCCGAAAGCGAAGCAGGCGTTCGACGTCTCGTTGGAGAAGCCCGAAGTGGCCGAGCGCTTCGGCCCCGGCAAATTCGCGATGAGTTGCCTGCTGGCAGCGAGGCTGATCGATGCGGGCGTCCGCTTCACCACTGTCTCGTTCGGCGGGTGGGACACGCACTCGAACAACTTCAAGGCGACCAAAGACAACCTGCTGCCGCAACTCGACACTGGCCTCAGTGCGCTGTTGACCACGTTGAAGGAGCGCGGCCAACTCGCATCAACGACAGTCTATGTGATCGGCGAGTTCGGCCGTACCCCGAAGATCAATCCGAACGCCGGCCGCGACCACTGGCCGCGCGCCATGTTCGCCCTGCTGGCCGGCGGCGGCATCAAGGGCGGCCAGGTCCTCGGCAAGTCCGACGACAAAGGCATGGGCCCCGCCGGCGACCCCATTACCCCCGACCAGGTCAGCGCGACGTTCTACAGCACTCTGGGAATCGACCACCAAAAGGAATACCACACCCCAACGGGCCGACCGGTGATGATCGTCCGCGATGGCACGGTGCTGAAGGAGCTGGTGTAGGGCGAGAGACTGAAAGGGGTTGAAGGCTTTTTTTTGTTTTTACTACTCTGCGTAATGTCGATTGTGCTCATGTGTATCCCCGGGTGCGTCAGATCGCCGACAGGCTGCGGCTGGAGTCGACACTCCGTCCGCGCGGCCGGCTAAAGAAGGGCGAAGGGACGTGAAAAGAATTGCGTCCCATTTTCTCTTCCACACAGAACGGAAACTAGCACAATATGCATCATGACGATCTCTTTCGGTTTAGTTGAGATAGCGATTTCTTTTACCTGAACCCTGATTCAGATCGCAACTTATATGGCAGCAGAGAATCAACGGCAAATCCGGCACTCCGGCAGCGCTTTGCGAAGCTTCTCGACCCCCGCTTCTGTTACTGACGTCTCTTTAAGATTCCTTGGCGTGCGCAAATTCTTGGTGTTTCCGGATACCAGTTCCTGCAACTCAGT
>JBBQII010000199.1:0-6798 GCA_038324795.1 Gemmatales bacterium | reverse complement strand
GACGCTTCCAGGCGTTGGCGATCCGGGTGTTGCGTTTACCATCGACTTTCAACTTTTTGCCGAGTTTCGTGAGGACGATGAAGGGTTCTTCGGATGCTGGGCGGTGGCTAACCAACCATTCGATGGCTCGGATTGCCATAGGCATCAACCACCATTCGCCGTAGACCGTGGTCTTGTTGCGAATCCGCATGATCCACGAATCGTCGTGGGTGGAATTCAGGTGTAGTGCCTCAGCTTCGGGGTGCTTGGTGTGAAGCAGTATTTCGTCCCGGCGAAGCGTGGCAACCTCGGCTTGGCCGAAACCCGTCGCCAAGGCGAGGGACATCAAGCAGCGTTCCCACGGCGTCCCGTAGGTCCAGAGCATGACGAGTTCGGGCAACTTGTACGTCATGACGCGAAGCGGCCCCCCCCCGCTTCAGCGATCTGTTTCACCTGCATCGGCTTCACCGCATAGTCTCGCGGCTTTTCCCAATGGAAATCGTCGGAGTCGTGGAGCCAGTTGATGAAGACTCGAAACTCCTTGATGACCGTCGTGGCATAGCCCTTTTTGATCGGCGTCTTGGTAGGCGTACCGTTGGGGGACTTCTTGAACGGGTGGGCGACGATGACTTCGAGGAGTTCCTTAATCTCGGAGAGTTTGTTCAGTTCAGAGAGGCGCACGTCCGGCATGTGGTCGGCGCAGAACTCAATCTGGTCGAGTTTCACCTTCCCCCAGTCCGTCTGCCGAGAGCCGTCGCTGACGAGGTAGAGCTTGTTCTTCTTCAAAGCCACGACATACGCCTTGATGGCTTCGTGCAGTGTTTGCGAGCCGCCTTGTTCGAGAAGCTCGCGGCCCATCGAAATATACTTCTCGGCTTCCTTCCGGCGTAACAGGCTTCCTTCCGCTTCTGCGGCTTGGTCGAGCATTTTCAGCCGTACACCGGGGACCACGGCCTGCCAATCGGCCAGGACACCCACCGCTGTGTCGGCAAGTTCACAGTCCTCAATTCTGACGGAGATCGTGGTCCGGTCCGCCGCGACCTCGCAGGCGATGCTCAGGCCGATCTCTTCCCAGATCTGCGGCTCGCCCATCTCGCGGGCAATGATCGTGGAATGTTTCCACAGACTGCGGATCAGGGCAATCCGCTGCATGGCCGCATCCTCCTCGCGACCGAGGAAGAATTTGTGTTGTTGGTTCGACCCTGGTTTCTTGTAGCCGACGAATGCGAAGTATCGTCCGTCTGCGAGTTTCTTGCGTTCTTTCACGGCACGCCCCCCTTGATTTACCACTTACACGCGGTTGAATCCGGGGTCTCGGAAACGCGAACAGCGTAGCCTGATTTCAGACCAAATTCAGACCAGTTCAGACAGGATTGCCAAGTTGCGGAGTACAAAAATCGATGTAAACCCAACGAAAAAGGCCACTTGCGATATTATCGCAAGTGGCCTTTAGTGGAGGCGGCGGGAATCGAACCCGCGTCCCGTGGCACTTCGGTGCCCGCGTCTACGTGTGTAGACTGTCAATGCTTGAGTTCTTCACTCATGTTCGCTTTTCCTTGCCCCGACAGTCAGGGTCGCGGGTCGGCTATCGGTCAGGTTTTTTAGCAATGGCCGCCACCGAGGCACTTCAAAGATACCCTTCCCTTACGGTCGGGGCTCGTCTTGAAGCTCGAGCCATCGCGATCCTGGATTTACATCCACGCCGTGCCCTCTCAGGAGGAGTGCCCGGACAATGGGGCTGCCTAAATTAGGCTGCCAAAGAGAACTGCGGTTCAGCAGTTATCATTGTGATCGGCTATTAACGTGGCCAACCGATCAACCACGACACGCAACGTACACATCAATTACCCGGTCGATACCAGGTCGCCCCCTGTTTCGGGCATTCAACCACTCCTAGTATAGCGACGCGAGCAAGTCTCGTCTTCGACTCCTTCCTTTCCGGAGTATTTCACATGAACGTACTGCCACTGCTTTGCGCCATGCTTCTCGGGGCCGATCCCGCCAGCATCACCCTTTGGGGCGACACGATTCCCGGTCCCAACAGCAAGGATCCGAAGATCGTGCCGTTGATGTCCGTTCACGTGGCCGACAAGGACAAGGCGAACGGCACGGCCGTCGTCGTCTGCCCCGGGGGCGGCTACTCCGGTCGGGCGACGGGACATGAGGGACAGGAAATTGCCGACTGGCTGAACGCCCGTGGCGTGCATGCCTTCGTACTGAAGTATCGCACGGTAAATGAGTCGCAGGTGGCATCGCCATTGCAGCCGGGGCCGATGCTCGACGTGCAGCGGGCGCTGCGAATCGTACGTTCCAAGGCCGGGGACTATGGCATCGACCCGAAGCGCATCGGCGTCTGGGGCTTTTCCGCCGGTGGACACCTGGCATCCACGGCGGCCACGCACTTCGACGAAGGGATGGCCGATGCGAAGGAAGCCATCGACAAAGTCAGTTGCCGGCCCGACTTCGCGATCCTGGCTTACCCGGTCATCACCATGGGTGCCAACACGCATGGAGGCTCGAAGAGGAACCTGATCGGCGACAAGCCGGACGACAAACTGGTCGAGTTCTACTCAAACGAAAAGCAGGTGACCGCGAAGACGCCGCCGACGTTCCTGTTTCACACGGTGGAAGATACGGCCGTGCCGATCGCGAACAGCCGGCTGTTCAAGGAAGCCTGCGAAAAGAACGGTGTGCCGGTCGAACTGGTCGAGTACGAGAAGGGCAAACACGGATTGGGCCTGGCGCTAAAGAGCGGTCTGCCTTGTGCCGAGTGGTCGACGAAGCTGGATGAATGGATGAAGAAACGCGGTCTGTTCGAAAAGAAGTAAATTGATCTTCTGGTCGGGCGTTCGCGCGTGCACTCCAACGGGATGCACGCGTTAACGCCGTTTTCTGTTGGGAACACTCGCCTTCGTGCGTTATTCTCGCACGTATCCACAGAGGGCAGCATCATGGCGAAGCCGTATCGGGTAGCGGTGATCGGGCGGACGGGCAAGGGCAACTACGGGCACGGGCTCGACGTTGTCTGGCTGGGGATGGACAACGTCGAGATTGTTGCCATCGCCGACGAGGACGAAAAAGGCCGGGCCGCGGCCGCGGCGCGATTGAAGGCCCCGAAGGCCTATGCCGACTACCGCGAGATGCTGAAAGTCGAGAAGCCGCAGATTGTCAGTGTGGCCGACCGCTGGCTGGACGCGCATCGCGACATGGTGATCGCCTGTGCCGAGGCTGGTGCCAGCATTTTCCTCGAGAAGCCGCTCTGCCGGACGCTGCAGGAAGCGGACGAGATGATCGCGGCTTGCGAGAAGCACCACGTCAAGCTCGCTATCGCGCACCAGACGCGCTACAGTCCGCGATTGAAAGTTGTCAGGCAACTGATCGCGGACGGCGCCATCGGCGATGTGCTGGAGCTTCGCGCCCGCGGCAAGGAAGATGCACGCGGCGGCGGGCAGGACATGATGGTGCTGGGCACACATCTGTTCGACCTGGTCCGCTTGCTCAACGGCGACCCGCGCTGGTGCTTCGCCCGAATCTGGAAAGACAACAAGCTGGCGCTGCCCGGCGACGTCATCGTCGGCGGTGAGGGGATGGGGCCGATCCAGGGTGACCGCATCTTTGCCGAGTATGGCTTCGACAACGGCGCGGTAGCGACATTCGGCACGCACAAGGCCCAGCACGGGGCCGGCAAGCGATTCGCGCTGCAGATCTTCGGCAGCAAGGGAATCATCGCGCTGGAAACCGGCAGTGTGCCGACCGCCTTGCTTCTGGAAGACCCGAGCTGGATGCCGGGAAAGAGCGGCGCGAAGTGGCAGGAGATCAGCAGTGCCGGCGTGGGCCAGCCCGAACCGCTGAAGGACGCGGGACAGGCGCTGGGCAATAAACTGATCGTTGCTGATCTGATTGAATCGATTGAGAAGGATCGGCAGCCACTGGGCAACATTTATGATGGTCGGGCGGCGCTGGAGATGATCCTTGCCGTCTACGAATCGCATAAGCTGAATCGGCCGGTCGACCTGCCGCTGAAGAATCGCAAGCACCCGCTCGCGGTGTAGGTCGACACGACTCCGACAACAATTTTCCCTATGCCGACCGGGTCCGTGCGAACGCTGCTGCTGGCGTGCCTCTGCTGCGGCGGATGGGCATTCGGCTTCGGGCTGGAATGTCCGCTGGCCTCGCTGTGGCAGCAGGATGCCGGGGCGACCGAGACCGGCATCGGCATCAATACGGCGATGCACTTCGTCGGCGTCCTTCTCGCGGGGGCATTCGTGCCGTCGATCATGTCGCGCACCGGCCGGGGCGGCATCGCGCTGGGGCTGTTGGTTTCCGGGGTGGCGGTCGCACTGTTCCCCTTCGGGAATGGCCCCGTCGGCTGGGGCGTTCTGCGCGTGCTCGCGGGTGCCGGCGGCGCGTTGGCGATGATCACGCTGGAAACAGTCATCAACTGGAATGCCCCTCCCCGGCATCGCGCCCGTCACTTCGCCTACTATGCCTGCGCGGTCGGCATCGGCTTCGCGGCCGGGTCGTTCGTGGGGATGCAGGTTTACGCCGTCGACCCGTACGCGGGGTTCCTGGTAGGTGGTCTGATGACAATCGTTGCCGTGCCCGTGGTGCGCTGGCTGCCGCCGTTCCCGATGCTGCCGTACGACGAAGGGGTCTCGATCCCGTTGCGGCCGCCGTTCCTCAGCATGGCAAGTGCCGGCAGCCAGGGGTTTCTTGAGATCGGACTGCTGGCGTTGCTGCCGCTGTACCTTCGCTATGTCGGCGTCGGCGATGCGGATTCGGGATCGATGATCGGCGGCGTCCTGATCGGCGTGCTGCTGGTGCAGGTGCCGATCGGAACGTTGGCCGACCACTGCGGGCGTGAACGGGTGCTGGTGGTCTGCTTCGTGCTGACGTGTATCGGGTTGTTCTTCGCCCCGCAGTCTTCGAGCCCGACCGAGCGGTTCGGTTGGCTGCTGCTGGTGGGCGTCTGTTCCGGGTCGCTATACCCGCTGGGGCTGGCGCTGTTGGGTGAGCGGTTGCCTGCCTCGGCGTTGCCGCGGGCCAATGCACTGTATCTGGGGGTCAACTGCTTCGGCAGCATGGTCAGTCCGCTGGTCACTGGCCCGGCCATGCGCATATGGGGCCCACCCGCGATGTTCTGGAGCGGGCAGGCCGTTATCGTCGGCGTGCTGGTGATATGGCTGATCATTCGAGCATCAAATTTCAGCAAAGAGCCGCGCACACTGTAAGCGGGCGGCGAATCCACTTACTTCGTGCGTGGCTCCTCGATCGTTACTTCAGTTCCGAATCGAAGACGCGCACTTTCTTCCAGTTCGCCTTGTTCTCCTCGATGAACTGCAGGTGGGTCTTGGCGTCCTGGTACTTGTCGTGGGCAGCCTTGTTCTTAAACACCAGGTGCAGGGCGACGTCCCACTCGCGGTCGTTCACTTCACGCTTGAATTCATCCGCGATCGGCCCGGCCGAGAAGTAGGCCACGCCATCGTGGTCCTTCAGGTACTTCTTGCAGGCATCGACGAGCTTCTGCCGCTCCGCGGGCGAATTCTCCTTCAACTGGAAGAAGACCATGTGGCCGATCTGCGGTTCGTCGGCCCGGGTGGTTGTGGCGAAAGCGAGGAAAACGATGGCGGCTGCGATGGTGTTACGCATGTCTGAATTCTCCATGGAGGTTTGAACCGTGCGACCCGATGGGTCGCACGCTAAACGATTGTTGTACACGCCGCGGTACAAAAATGAAAAATGCCGTCGCAATGAAACTCGCGGCGCTTTACACTCACGGGTAGTTCGCACTGCCGATTCGCCCTGTCGATTGCTTCCTGCCAGGAGCTTCTTCTGATGCGCTACCTCCGTTGCGGCCTGTCTCTGTGCGTCATGTTGAGTCTCGCCGCGGAACTGTCAGCCGCGCCGCCGACCGAGGCCGAGGAACGCGCAAAGATTGTCGGCCAACCGGTCAGCATCACCGCCCACCCGCCGGCAGTCATGCTGAAGGGGCCGCGCGCGACGCAGCAATTGGTTGTCACCGGCAAGTATGCCGATGGCAGCGTCCGCGACCTTACAGCATTCGCAGCCTGGAAAACCGAGGCGTCCGACCTGATCGACCTGAACGAGGCGTTCCTGCGCGGCAAGCGCGATGGCAGCACGCATCTGGTCATTGATGCCGGCGGCAAGCAGGTCAAAGTTCCGGTGACGGTCAGCGATTTCGACAAGCCGGCCCCGGTCAGCTTCCGCAACGATGTCATCGCCGGGCTGAACGTCGGTGGCTGCAATGCCGGGGCCTGCCATGGCACGCCCAGCGGCAAGAACGGCTTCAAGCTGTCGTTGCGCGGCTACGATCCGGCGTCTGACTATCTCCAACTGACACGCGACGTGCTGGGCCGTCGGACTGATCGGCTCGACCCATTCGCCAGCCTGCTGTTGCAGAAGGGAATGGGCCGGATTCCGCATGAGGGCGGTGCCCGCTTCGGCGCCGACACGGAAGCGGTCAGAATGATCGCCGGCTGGTTGCAGGAAGGCATGCGCGACGACCCGGCTACGCTGCCGGTGCTTAAGAAAATCGAAGTACTGCCCGGCTCGCGCGTACTGAATGCCCCGGCCCGCTGGCAGCAGCTGGCCGTGCTGGGCCATTTCAGTGACGGCAGCGTCCGCGACGTGACCCGGCTGACGAACTTCAGCAGCAGCGAACCTGCCACTGCCGACGTAACGCTCAACGGTTTCGTCGACTTCAAGGCCTCGGGTGAAGTGGCCATCCTGTGCCGCTATCTCGAAGAAATGCAGGCCGTGCGGTTGACCTATCTTGAACCGCGTGAAGGCTTTGTCTGG
>JBBQII010000198.1:0-6802 GCA_038324795.1 Gemmatales bacterium | reverse complement strand
GGGCTCGCCGTCGGCATCGTTCAAGGCGATGCTGGAGGGCTTCTGCCGCTTCAACAGTTCAGTGCCGATCTCCACCAGCTTCTGTGACCCGATCCGGCACGGGACGCACTTCCCGCATGATTCGTTGCGGAAGAACTGGGTGCTGTTGCGTGCCTGCTCCAGCATGTCGCGCGTGCTGTTGTAGACGACCAACCCGCCGCCGAGCATCATGTCGAAGTCGGACATGCCGAGCAGCGTCCCGACATTGCGGAAGAAATTCAGGTCGAGCGGCAACATCTGAATGTCCAACCAACGCGCTTCGGCATTCGCCCGCACCAGATGCTTTTCCGCGAAGTCGTTGATCAGTTTTCCGTCGGGCGACAGTTCACCCGTGTCACGGTCCTTGAATCGGCCGAGTAGGCGATCGAGTCGCTTGCGGACATCTTTCTCGACCGGCAACCGCGCCGGGATGAAGCCGCCCGACGGTCCCGACGTGGCCACCGCCTGCAACGGCCCGCCCTTGACGCCGCCCGCCAGGGCAATCAGTTCCCCCAGCGTGATGCCGTTGGGAACCTCAAAGACGCCGGGCTTGTTCAAATCGCCGCTGATCGAGAAGAAACGCCGGCCCTTGCAGTTGGGCCGTCCCTCGCCGGCATACCATTCCCCGCCGCGGTGCATGATCGCCGGTGCCCACGCCAGCGTCTCGACGTTGTTGACGACTGTCGGCTTGTCGAACAGACCGTTGGTCTGCAACTCGGGCGGGCGATTGCGCGGCTGGGAACGCTTGTCCTCCATCGCTTCGATCAGCGCTGTCTGCTCACCGCAGATGTAGCCGCCGGGGCTTTCGTACACTTCCACATCGAAGTAGCGATTCGTGCCGGTGAGCCGGCCGCAAACCCCTTCGGCACGGGCACGTTCGATCTCGGCGCGAACGCCGTTGATCTGCTCCCGGTATTCGTGCCGGATGTAGATGTAGCCCTTCGTTGCCCCGGTGATGAGCCCGGCGAGGATGACCCCTTCGACCACCAGATGCGGTTTGAACAGCAGCAGTTCGCGATCCTTGAACGTGCCCGGTTCGCTTTCATCGCCATTGCAGACGATGTACTTGATCGGTGCCGGCTCGCCCCAGACGTCGCGCCACTTCTCGTACGCTTTCATCCCCGCGCCGCCCATCCCCTGCAGGTTCGACACATCAAGCTGCGCCAGCCACGGGTGCTTCTCGCGGATGTAGCCCGCCAGGGCCTTGGCGTTGCCGCGGATGCTCGGGTCAGTCGGCTGCGGGACGACGGCGGGGAACGCTGCCAGGTAGCGCTTCGCCACAGCGTACGGCTTGTCGGCCAGGTCCGGGTCAAGCGCGTAGACATCAATCTTCCAATTTGCATTGGAGATATTCCGTGTGATGTCGGGCGTGTCTTCGGGAACTTCGCTGTCGCCGGCGATGATCGTATCCAGCGTGATGCGCAGGTCCTTCTCGCTGAGCCCGGCGTAGACGCGGTCGTGGAACGACTTCGAATGGTCACGGTGAACGTGCCGGTGGTCATGGTAAACGTGCCGGCTGACGCAGACGGCCGGGGCGCGATCGCAACGGCCCAGACACGAGGTGCCGACGATTTCAACCTTGCCCGGCGATTCAAGCTGCTTCAGGCTGTCAGGGGCATGCAGAAAGCGCGACGCGCCGGCGAGATGGCAGGCCATGTCCCGGCAGATCTTGACCTCGACCTCGGGCGGCTTGTTCCATTCCTGGCGGAAGTGCGGGAAGAAGCTGGCGACTTCCTGCAGACGGTATAGCGGCGTGCCGGTGTCCTTCGACAACTTCACCAGTTCATCGTCGGGCAGGTAGCCGCGTTCGTTTTGAATCTCGCGAAGTTTTTGAACGATCATCAAGAATCCTCCGCCGCTTGCGGCGTCGCCATACTCGTCATCAGTCGCACATGGCGACGCCGCAAGCGGCGAACGGTCAACGCCCGCGCAGGAATCGATCGGTGTTCAGTCGCAAGTTGTCGGGCGGGTCGCGGCGTGGGGAACCGATCCCCTGCTGCGGCAGGTCGCCGTTGTGGTAACGGTGGCACTCGACGCAGTCGAACCGCACCCCGCCGCGTGGCAGTTCGCCAACCGTCGTGGCCGGGGCGTGGCACTGCGTGCAGTTGTCGATGCCCGGTATGTTCGGCGGTTGCGGCTTGCGCAAGTCCACCTGGTTGGCAACCTCGCCCTCGCCGAAGATGTTCCCCTTCTGTCCCGGATGGCACGACGCGCAGTCCATCGCCCGGTGCCGTGCATGGTTGAACTTCGAATGCGGGTACCAAAGCACCGGGGAGTTCGGCTTCACGATCACCGGTTCATTCGCCTTGCCCGTGGCTGTGTGGCATTGCAGGCAACCGGCATTGGCACTCTGGTACAGCCGCTTCTCGAAGCTGCGCACGAAGTCGGCCGCTTCCTTCTCGATCGCATCCGACTTCTTCACCGGCAGCGGGTCAAGTCGGCCCGGCAGCACCGGCTTGTCGGCCAGCACCGGCTTGTCGGCCGCGGGGGTCGCCTTCAGCAACTGGTTGACAACGGACGCTTCCATCTGTTGGCGCAACACTTTCGGCTGTACGCCGTGCGGCAACTGAACGAGATCGATCAACAGATCCGGCCGGTCCGGTCGCAGCGGCAGTTTGCCCCCGGCCATCGGATGGCAGGCCTTGCAGTTGAGGTTATAGTTGACCGCCTGAAAGTACGCACCTTCGCCGCGCGGCGGCAGCACCGAATCGACCGGGAGCCCCTTCGCCAGCCACTCGGTGGCGGTCCATGCTTTTCGATCGGCCTCGAATGACTCCGGCACTTTCTCCCCGACCCGGCCTGAATCAAGCTGATGGCAGGACGCGCAGTTCAGTTGCACGATGGCGTCATTTTCCTGACCCGGCTGGCGGTAGCGCTCGCGATACTCCGTTGGAATGTCTTTCAGCTTCATCGCGCCGCCGGTCTTGTTGTCGATCGCCTGCTTCGAGTACGCGACGCCCGGCGTCATGTGATGCTGATGGTTGAAGTGCATCGTGCGTTCAAAGCCGCTCTTCACGCCTTTGAAGTCGGGATGGCCATCCACGAAACTTTGAATCGATGCCTGATAGGCGTCGGACGGCTCGTGCTGGTGGTTCTTCAAATCCTTGTGGCACTGGGTGCAGTCGTTGTCGACCACGCGGACCAGCGAGAAGTCCCGCCCCTGGTGATCATGATGACAGGCCGAGCAGGAAAGATTCGACTTGTCCTTCGTCCAGAGTGCATTGACGTGATGCGGGGCATAGTTCTTCGGGTCAGTCGCTTGCTGGCCGACGTGGCACGTCTCGCAGCTGAAGGCGTTCCAGCGATCGTGCACCGCGTTGACCGAAAGCACAGCGCCGGGCGACAGGTCCCCCAATGAGGACGGCACGTGGCAGGCATCGCACTTGTTGTCCCACGCGGCATGGACGTTGGCAACCGGGCCGTGCGTCAGTTGATGGTGGCGGTCTTCGGCGGGCAGGCCGAGGCTGACGACGACCCAAACTAGCGGAATGGCCAAACCGAGCAGCGACAGCGCTCTGCGCGTGCGCGACAGCGGCGTCAGATCGCGGAAGTAGGCACGGTTGCCCGCAAAGCGGTCGAGCCGTTCGCGATTAGGGGCCGGTGGTGGAGGCATGGTCGCTCACCAGAACTTCAGAGCGTAACCCACATGAGCCACAAGCAACACCAACAGGGCGATCGACAGCGGCAGATGCACGCACAGCCAACTGTGCAGCCACCAGTAAAGGTTATACTGGCGATCAAGTTGCCGGCGAGTTTCGCAGATCGCTTCGAGGCGATTCAACGTGGCCACCAGTTGCGGGGCAGCCCCGGCACGCAGATCGGCGAACAGTTGCCGGGCCCGCGTCTGCGAGGCGAGCGGACCGGTGCCGCTACCGGTGGCCCGCATGAACGGGCTCATCTGCCGGTCAAAGAACGAGATCAACTGCTTCGTGCGGTAAGTGGTCAACTGCGTCTTCACGATTACTTCGCCATCGACTTCATCGGCATCTTCAAGACGCAGCAGATCGATGAGGGCACGGGCTTCCTCGAACAGGTCGTACATCACCTTGCCGCGTTCGCTGGCGATCGTCTCCTGCGGAATATCGTCGAGCAGCTTCTTCGGAATGATCTGCTGGAATGCCAGTCCCCAGACGCCGCTGGCGATGACCGCGTAAAACAGGATCATGATGATGCCGGTCAGCGCGCCGCCGTAAGCGAAGCCGCTGTGGATGATCGCCAGCGGCAGGCAGGCCAGGCCAAGCCAGATGTGCCAGAACATCCAGGTGCGGGCCGCGCCAAGCCGCCGGCCGCGCAGTCTCTTGCGGACCCACAGCAGCATTTCGAAGATGATGATGAGGAAGCCGACAACACCGGCATAGTAACCGATGGTGGTCGTCCCGTTCGTATAGCCGAACAGGGCCGAGCCGGGTGCCCGCGTCACGAGCCCGACCGCCACGCCGGCGTACCAGAAGGCGCACGCGAACGAGAAGATGAAGATGGCCCCGAGCAGATAGAGGAACGACTGCCGGGCGAATCGTGACCTGCCGACGAGCAACGGCGAACCTCCCGGAAGCATTGGATGCGATTAACTTTGGTGTAGCAATTTGAAGTCGGGAAGACAGTGGCAGTATTGGCGAGCAATATCGCGATTGGCTTTACGCGCACAAGTGGGCGTGTACACTACGGATGGAGACATCCCCCATGAATCTGCTCGTTCGTTTCATCGTCGTCGCTGCCGCCGTGGCGTTCATTGTCATCGCCGGTAGCGGCACGCATGCCGATCCGGCGAAGCCGACTGACAAGTCAGTCGTTCAGTCTGATCCGCATGGGGACGCCAAGGCCGTCGGCTCGGCCGGTTGCTCCGGCAGCAACTGCCACGGCGGCGCGCCCTCCGACAAGCCTGCCGATATGTGGAAGTCGAGCTATACGGCGTTCATGGGACACGACAAACACACGCAGGCTTGGGACGTCCTGAATAACGATCGATCAAAGGAAATCGTCAAGAGCTGGTCGCACGGCACGCAGAAAGACGCAACTCACGTGTGGCAGTGCCTGGCCTGCCATTCGAACCCGACACTGGCGATGGCCGACAACGCAACCCCCGCCGTGCGTCAACTGCAAAGCGAAGGCGTCTCGTGTGAATCGTGTCACGGGAATGCGAGCAAGTACCTGCACGCGCACACGGGATGGCTTCAGTCTGGCGAAAGTCGGCTGGGCATGACCGGTCTGAACAGTATCGACACACGGGCGCACACATGTGCCGGCTGTCATGTGGGTGCCCCGGCCGACCCTGTTCTCGGACTGCCGCTTCGTGACGTGACGCACGACATGATTGCAGCGGGACATCCACGACTCAATTATGAGTTTGCGAGTTACTCACGGCTTATGCCGCCACACTGGTGGGAACGTGATCGCAGGAAGAATGACGCGGACCACGCGAAGAATGTTCAAGAGTGGTCCTGGTCGATCGGGCAGCACGCGTCGGCGATCGCACACTTGCGATTGCTGGATTCTCGTCTCAATTCGGCATCCGCCGAGCGTTGGCCCGAGTTTGCCGAGTACAACTGTTATGCCTGCCACCACGATCTGCAACCCGCCAGTTGGAGGCGCGAACTGCCGAAACTAACGCCGGGAAGCCTCATTTGGAACCGCCCGGGAATCCGCTCCGCCGCGGGGCCGCTGAGCGCTGAACTCGATGCCGTGGAGAACGCACTGGCAAAGTCGCTGACGACAAAAGATTCATCACCCCACAAAGCTGTTGTGAAGGCAGTTCGACAGTTCGCAGCGGGGCAATCAAGTCCGGCAGCGGCTTTTCTAAACCTCACCGATGCCGAGTGGCAGAACCTCGACTGGGACCAGGCCGCCCGCGTCTACGCCGCCGGGGTCGCGATGGCGCAGTCGAAACTGAACAACCCGGAGGTCGTTGCCGCGATCGAGTCGCTGCATTGTCAGTTGAAGTTCACGAACGGCATCGACAGTCCCGCGAAGTACACCCCCGCGAAGACGCGCGACAAGTTGCGTGAGTTCATCAAGATGGTGCGTTGAATTCACCCGCCCGCGTTGAACTGCAGGCTTGCCAACTTGGCGGCCGGGTCGTGCTGGGCCTGGAAGGCGATCTCCACAGCCGCGGTCAGGCTGATGCGCGTCTTCATCGACCAGATCTGCCCCAGGGGAACGCCATCCATGTAACCCGTCAGCGGGCGCTTGGCGGGGTCGAGCGTGGTCATCTCGATTTCCGAAGTGATCGGCAGCACGGCCGGCCGCCAGTACATCGGCGTCAGCACGTTCGACCCGGCCATGATCAGCACCGGCGTCGTGAACGGCATCGGCGGGGCACCCATCGCCCTTGCATACGACGTCGAACCGGCCGCGGTCGAGAGCAGGGCTCCGTCGCACACCAGCTTGGCGATCCGCTCCTGGCCGTTGATCTTCAGGTGCACCCAGGCCGTCTGGCCGGAGGCGCGTTCCACCCAGACTTCATTGAACGCGTAGCCGGTCTTGCGTTCGCTGTCGAGCGTTTCGACTTCCGTCCACAAGAGCGGCAACTGGTAGACGCGCAGGTCCGACTCCCAGAAGCGGTCAGTTCCTGTGTCGTTGAGCAGGAAGCCGAGATGCCCGGTATTGATCCCGTAGAACGGTACGCGTTCACGCCAATGCTGGCGGATCGCGCGCAGCATGGTGCCGTCGCCGCCGATGACGACGATGATATCAGGGGTCGGGCTTTCGAACTCTTTCAACACGTCGGCCACTTGCGCTGACTTCGGGTTCTGCGGATCGAAGAACAGCCGGAACCGCGGCTTCTCAA
>JBBQII010000197.1:0-6815 GCA_038324795.1 Gemmatales bacterium | reverse complement strand
GGCCCATGTGTACTCGTCAGGACAGAATGTCCATCAGTTGTTTCAGGAACAGATCGATCTCGGCATCAGTGCCGACCGACGCGCGCAGTCCGTCGCCGTAACCTGGGTAGTTCATGTAGCGGATGAGGACGCCGCGGTTCTTCAGTTCGTCGTAAATCGGCTTGTGTTCCCGGTTCGCGTGCCGGAACCAGACGAAGTTCGCGTGGCTCGGCGTTACCGCGAAACCGAGCCCGGTCAGCGATTCGGTGAGGCGTGTGCGCGTTGCCCGAATCGACTCGACCGTCTGCTTCAGGTATTCCTGATCCTCGATCGCGGCGGTAGCTGCAGCCAGGCTCAACGCGTCGCAATTATAGGAATCCTTTACCTTCAATAGTTCCCGGATCACGGCCGGATCGGCCACGGCAAAGCCGAAACGGATCCCGGCCAGTGCGTACGACTTGCTCAGCGAGCGTGTGACCATGAGCGACTTGCCGACGAGCTTCAGTCCGTCGGCATCCGCGAAATCGACGTAAGCCTCGTCGAGAACCAACGGCCCGCGCTCGGCCAGCTTGCGGATCGCGGCATGCGGAACCACGGTTCCCGACGGCGAATTGGGATTCGGCAGAAACGTCAGATCAGCCCGGTTGATCGGCCAGGGATCGGGCAACTGCCAGTCGGCGTTGAACGGGACTGATTCGAAGCGTGCCCCCTGAATCTCAGCCAGGTTGCGGTACAGGATGTAGCTCGGCGTCGGCGAGACGATCAGCCCGCCTTCGGGAACAAACGCGCGCGTGATGATCGTCAGCAGGTCATCCGACCCGTTGCCGATCAGGATGGAGTCGGGATCGACGCCGAGGACATTGCCGGCCGCCTTGCGGAAGCCGAGGCCCGAGGGATCGGGATAGCGGCGCAGCGTGTCCGAGGTGAGCGCAGCCTTCACGGCATCGAATACGCGCGGTGAAGGAGCATAGGGCGATTCGTTGGTGTTGAGCTTGGTGATGCCGTCGAACGAGCGCGGCTGTTCGCCGGGCACGTAGCCCGCCATCGCCAGGATGTTAGATCGGATTCCGGACATCAGAATTCAGTAAGTGACGTGTGAAGAACTCGGAAGGCCGCTCCCTGACGGTCGCGGCTCGTCATCACGATTACGAAACGAGCCGCAACTGTCAGCAAGCGGCAATCTTTTACTTCTTTGCCGGCAGGGCCGGCTTGGGCGGAACTTTCTTCGGCGGGCGCGGCGTGGGGATCAGGTCGCGAAGGCGCAACTCGATACTCGCAGCGTGGCCACTCAGGCCTTCTTTGTTCGCCAGGTAGATCACGTCGTCGGCGATGTCGCGCAGGCCGTTGCGGGTGTAGCTCATCACGCTGGTGCGTCGACGGAAATCGTTCGCGTTCAGCCCGCTGGCGAAGCGGGCCTGGCCGCCGGTCGGCAGCACATGCGAAGGACCGGCCGCGTAATCGCCCAGCGCCACCGGCGTGAACTGTCCCAGGAAGATCGCTCCGGCGTTGTTGATCTTGTCAGCGAAGGCTTCCGGGTCGCGTACCTGCACATGGAGATGTTCGGTCGCCAGCAGGTTCACCGCGATCGCGGCTTCTTCCGCGTCTTTCACGAGAATCGCTGCACCGAAGTCGGCAAGGCTGGCGTGGGCCAATTCGCCACGGCTCAACTTGGCCAACTGCTTGTTCAACTCGACTTCAACATCGTCGATCAGCTCCGGCACCCAGGTGACGAGCATCGCCACGCCAGGGGAATGTTCCGCCTGTGCAATCAGGTCGCAGGCGATGAACTCGGCCACGGCCGAATCATCCGCGACGACGACGATCTCGCTGGGTCCGGCGATGCAGTCGATCGCCACTTGCCCCTGCCCTTGCACGTATTGCTTCGCCAATGCGACGAACTGGTTGCCCGGGCCGACGATCTTATCGACGGCAGGAGTTTCGTCCGTTCCATAGGCCAGCGCGGCGACGGCCTGCGCGCCACCGATGCGGTAAACTTCCTTCACGCCGAGTGCATGGCAGACGGCCAGCATGTCGGCATTTTCGGCCCCGTTAGCCGTCGGCGGCATGACGACCGCAATTTCCTTGACGCCCGCAGCCTGAGCGGGGCAGACGGTCATCAGCAGCGTCGACGGGTAGGCGGCCGCACCACCGGGGATGCAGATACCGACGCGGTTGAGCGGCCGAAAACGAAGCTGCAGTTCGTAATGTTCGGAGACCGTCAGAATCGCGTCGTTGTTCAGTAAACCGATCTGGAACTGCATGACGTTGTTGCGGCAGCGGCGGATCGTCTCGATGAAGTCGGGCTCCGCGGCCTTGAATGCCGCGGCCATCTGGTCGAGAGGCACCCGGACCATCTTCGGCGTGAGGCGGACTTTATCGAACTGTTCGGTGTAGTGCAGAACCGCACTCAGACCGCGTTTCTTGACGTCCTCGCAGATGCGGGCCACGGCCTTGGCCGGTGGCAGCGCTTCGCCGAAGACAGTCTGCGTCAGTTTTCGACTGGCATGGGAAACGACCAAACCCTGGCTGGAGAACTGCTCGCGCAGATCCTTCAACTGTTTGTCGGTGTCACCCGTGGTGCAATCGATCCGCCGAAGTTTCAGGGCAGGCATTCGCTTGGCCTCATTGTAGTCCTTGCCTTTGCCTCGGGGGGGCGCCTTGCTTGTGGTTCGCGGCGCGGCAGTCGCTGTGGTTCTCACCGGATTCAGGCCCTGCTTACATTAGATTTGACGGTGAACGACCATGGACTATAAGGGACCGCAAAGTCGATTGCAAGGAATCGACCGGCAAAGTTCCCTTGGTTTACCTGAATTTCCCAATCGGCCTCCTGCATCCCGCAGAAGCGATCGATCAAGTACAGGCCGCATAGCCGTCACAAGCCACAAAACGCTAATCACCAGGGCATTTCCGCATCCTGCCGGCCCGCCGGTATTTTATGGATCGGGTGTCGAACTGTCGTGCGATTGATCGGAAGCAGCGGCCTTGCAATGGATTATTTTGCACCCGCTCCCGCCTTCAAGTACAGTGTTCGAAGTGCCGGCATTGCCACTACTCGGAGAGCCCTACCGTGAAAATCGCGATTCTACTCGTCTTCTTCACGTCGCTCGCTTCCCGCGCCGCCGACCCCGTGCTTGCGGAACTGTTTCCCGCAAAGACGGCGGTTTACATCGAAATTGCACAGCCAAAGCGACTTGCCGAGCGCATCGGCGGGCTGGTGAAGGGGTCGGGCTTCGAGAACGCCCTGCCAGCGATCGACAAAGCCCGCGACAAGTCTCCCGCAAACGAGCTGGGCACCTCGGCTGCCGGCATCCTTGCCTGTCTGACGAGCCCCGAGATGCTCGGCGAAGTCACCCGCTTCCGGGGTGCGGCCCTCGGCATCACTGAGATCAGCAAACTCGGCGAGCCGACCTGGGTGGCCGTCCTCCTGCCCGGCGACAGTCATGTGCCCGGTCTACTGATGCGAGGATACCTCTCCGCCGGACCGACAATGCACAAAATCGGCCGTGTCGGCACGGTCGACCTCTACCAGGAGGCATTCACCCGCTTTGACATTGACCCGTTGACCGACACCGTGAAAGAAGGCGGCCAGCGTACGCCGCGCGGGCCGGTGTTCGCCTATCGCCCGGGCCTGCTGCTCGCGGCATCGAACGTCGCTGCCGCTACCGACATGCTGAAACGGTATCAGGGCGATGAAAAGTCGCCGGGACTCAATAAAGCGGCCGCGTTCAAGTCGTGGGACGCTTTCCGCGCTCCGGCCGACATCTTCGCCTACGCGGATACTAAGAGCGTCTTGCCCGCGCTGGTTCAGTCTCGCATTTTGACTTTCGGCATGATGGGGACACTCGAACGCCTGCTGCCGATGGGTGCCGGCCAGTCCGCCGTGGCGCGGCTGTCATTCGACCGCGATGCGATCGAACTGCAGGTGGCGGTGCAGTACGACGCGGCTGCCGGATCGAAGCTGGCCGATCTGCTGACCGGTCCTCCAGTCGATCAGCGGGCATTCAACCGGTTGGGACGCGCTGCCCACGTCGCCATTGTGCAGCTTCCCGAGAAAGATCGGCTCAAGACGCTGGTGCGGGCGATTGACCCGATCGTGAAGATGACCGGCACCCTGGGGCCGACCGGCAGCGAACTGCTTGCCGATCTCGACACACGCAACCCCCACCTTCGGCCCGCACTGGAAAAGGTTCACCGCGTCGCGCTGGCCACCGCTTCGCCCACCAGCCCGCCGTCGCTGCTGCTTTATTCGGACGACGACGCGCTGGCCCTGATCGAAACGGCCCTGCCGGGGATCCTTGAACTGACCGGCGGCCACAAGGTGGAAGTACTGACCGAGACCGTTGACGGCGTTAAGGTGCGCTCGCTGGAAGCGAAGGCCTCGGGCCTGGATATGCCGATCCAGTTCGCGCGGGGCAATGGCTGCCTGGCGATCGGCGTTCATGCATCTCGCGTTTCGACCTGGGTGGCCGCCCCGGTGAGCGGCACGAAGGTCGACTGGCTTCCCGATGACTTGAACCTGCCGATGCTGACCGCGATCAACTGGGGCCACCTGCTCGTAGCCGAGCGTAAGGAACGTGAACAGGTCCCGCCGCGCAAGCGGGATGTAGACGAACCGCTAATCGAAGTACCAATCCGCGGGCGACGCGGCGAGCCGGCCCCGCCTCCGGAGATGCCCGGAGAACTGGTCGCCAAGCTGCGTCAGATGCCTCCCCTGGTTGTCGGTCTGCGCGGAGAGCCCGGTCAGCTTGTCTTCGTCGCTCGGCAATCGCTGCCCGTCGCGGTGCGTACGGCCATGCTCGATGCCGGGTTGGAGTGGATGATCCACAACAGCGTGCGTACCATGGGCAGCAGGCGGGCCGTGTTCGAAGAGCAAGAAGCCGTTGCGCCGATCCTCCTGCCGCCATTGCCGTAACCCCTGCCGGGAGCCAACACGATGAACACCGCCGTCAATCGCCGAAGCTGGATGCTGGGAACCGCCGCCGTGGCCGGGGCTGCGTGTCTCGTCAAGGGGGCACCGGCGGAGGGGAATGCCGTGGAGCCGTTCGGTTACTGCCTGAACACCAGCACGATTCGCGGGCAGGCTCTGCCAATCGACCAGGAAGTGGAACTGGTCGCCAAGGCCGGGTTCCAGGCGATCGAACCCTGGCTGCGTGAACTGGACGACTACACCAAGAAGGGCGGCAACCTCAAAGATCTCGGCAAGAAGATTGCCGATGCGGGGCTGAAAGTACCCAGCGCCATCGGCTTCGCGGAATGGATCGTTGACGATGACGAACGTCGGAAGAAGGGGCTGGAAACCGCGAAGCGCGACATGGAAGCGGTGCTGACGATCGGCGGCACGCACATCGCCGCTCCGCCGGTCGGGGCCATCGACAAGACCGACCTGAACATCAACCAGATTGCCGATCGCTATCGGGCGCTGGCGGAGTTGGGTGCCAAGATCGGCGTCATCCCCGAAGTGGAACTGTGGGGCTTCTCGAAGCCGCTGCACCGGTTGGGCGAAGTGGTGTTCGTGGCCGTAGAAAGTGGCCATCCGCAGGCGTGCATCCTTCCCGACATCTATCACCTGTATAAGGGCGGCTCGGACTTCGACGCCATCAAGCTGCTGGCCGGCCGATCGATCGGCATCTTCCACCTGAACGATTACCCGTCCGCACTGACACGCGACAAGATCACCGATGCCGACCGCGTCTACCCCGGCGACGGCCAGGGGCCGGTGGTCGCCACGCTGAAGACGTTGCGCGAGATCGGCTACCGGGGCATGCTGTCGCTGGAACTGTTCAACCGCGACTACTGGAAACAGGACGCTGCCCTGGTGCTGAAGACCGGGCTGGAAAAGATGAAAGCAGTTGTCAAGGCAAGCGCCGCCTGAGATCGCTTCTCCGCCACGCGGCGAGCATCAGCAGCGCGTGCGACACGCCGGCACCCCACATCACGGTGATGGTCCAAAGATAGACGCGGTGCCAGCCGTAGAACTCCGCGCGGTCGGGGAATGACCGTGCGTCGAAGTCGACCATCGGCAGCATGCGCGAACGCATCCAGATCATGGCGAGCACGGTCGCCAGCATGATGATCCACAGGCAAAGCATGGCGAAGAACAACGGACGTTTCCGGCGGTACAGCAGCGTTTCGATGAGCAGTACCGTCAGCGCCGCCAGGCCGATCATGTTGATGACATGGCTGACGTGCCGGGTGATACGCGCTTGTTCGAGTGCGCTGCCGAGTTCATGCGTGCCGATCGGCACGACGACCGCCGTGTAAAACAGAAACCCGCCGAGCCAGAGCATCAGCAGTTGCAGAATCAGGAATCGCCAGGCGGTGATCATTTCGTTTGAGTTTCCATTGTCGAAGGTCATCCAAAACCAAGACGGTGAATCACGAATAAGCCGAATGACACGAATGAAATCGAAACTGGTGCAGCACCTTGAGTAGCCGCGTTCGCCAGAACGCGGTCACACTGCAACCGGAACGAAGACAAGAACCCGATCGAATCGATTCCTTCTTCATTCGTGCTATTCGGCTTATTCGTGGCAAAAACTCTTCTCTTCATCTTCGCTCCGGCGGACGTTCATCCATGTTCGCCCAGCCGCCAGTTGATCTCCGGCTGGCCGGCGTCGCGCAGGAAGGCGTTGGCCTTCGAGAACGGCCGACAGCCGAAGAAGCCTTGATGAGCGGACAGCGGCGATGGATGGGCCGACTGCAGGATCAGATGTCTCGCATCGATCATCCCGGCCTTCGCCCGCGCATGATTGCCCCAGAGCATGAACACTACCGGCCGCGGCAGCGCGTTGACGGTCCGCAACACGGCATCGGTGAACTGTTCCCAACCCTTCTTC
>JBBQII010000196.1:0-6829 GCA_038324795.1 Gemmatales bacterium | reverse complement strand
AACGATCGAGCAGTTCAGGTTCTCGAGATACGTCACCAGCACCTGCCGGTACTCGGGGTGAACGCTCTCGGCAATCAGCACTTCGCGTCGGCCGTCGGTGACGTTGATCGCCAGCAGCACCGCTTCCGCGATGCCTGAGCCGCCTTCGTACAGCGAGGCGTTCGCGACGTCCATCGACGTCAGTTCGCAGATCATCGACTGGAACTCGAAGAACGCCTGCAGGCTGCCCTGGCTGGCTTCCGCCTGGTACGGCGTGTAGGCGGTGTAGAACTCGCTGCGCGAGGCGATCGCATCCACCACGGAGGGGATGAAATGGTCGTACGCGCCGCCGCCGAGGAAACACAGGCCGTCGCCGGCCGCGTGGTTCTCCGCAGCCAGTTTGGCCGCGTGCTGCGTCAGTTCCTGCTCGGACATGGCCGGAGGAATATCGAGCGCCCGGTTCATGCGCAGTTCCGCGGGAATCGGCGCGAACAGGGCATCGATCGACGGCACGCCGATCGTCTCGAGCATCGCGGCGGTATCTTCAGGCGTGTTAAGCAGGTAAGACAAAACAGAGACTCCAGAAACGTAATCGGAAGGAAACGAGCCGTTAACTTGTTGGCCGGAAGCGCAAGTGACGGATTTAGACGCCATGCGCTGTCGATTGTGCTTCTAACGCACAACCGCAACGTTGGCTCTTGTGGTGTTCGCACGACGACTTCGGGTCGTCGGAGCCGGATTCCCCGCTGGTGCTCCGGCTCTGACGACGGGGATACGTCGGAACGATCCTCGCTCAATGCCCCTCTTCGGCCAGTTGCACTTCGTATTGTCCCAGGTCCATCAGGTGGGTCAACGTCGCCCCGGCGGGGACCTTGATCTTCACCATCCAGCCGGCCCCGTACGGGTCGGCGTTGATGATCGACGGGTCGGCGGCCACGGCGGCGTTGATCTCGGCCACGTCACCCGTGACGGGCGAGTTCAGGTCAAAGACCGCCTTCACCGATTCGATTTCGCCGAACGGTTTACCCGCTTCAACCTTCTTGCCGACCTTCGGCAAATCGAGGTTCGTGACGTCGGTCAGTTGATCAACCGCAAACTGGGTGATGCCGACAACACACAGGTCCCCCTGCATGATGGCCCACTCATGGGATTTGGCGTATCGGAGCGTCTTCAGATCCATAGGGTTCCTCCGCATCGTGTTGAGATGCTCGCTAAACGGGCTATTTCGTACGCTTGTAGAATGGCAGAGCGACCACCTTTGCGGGGACCTCGCTGCCGCGGATGTCGACGACCAGTGACGTGCCGACGGCCGAGAGTGCCGGCTGCACATAGGCCATCGCCAGCGACGTGCCGAGAGTCGGCGCAAAGCTGCCGCTGGTCACGCTGCCGATGATCTTGCCGTCGTGCAGCACGGAACAGCCTTCGCGGGCGGCCTTGCGTCCTTCCAGTTTCAATCCCGCGCGTTGCGATCGGGCGGACTGATTTATAGTCGCCAACGCTGACCGGCCGATGAAGTCGCCCTTGTCGAACTTCACCGCCCAGCCCAGGCCGGCCTGCAGCGGGTCGATTGCTTCACCCAACTCGTGACCATACAGCGGCATCGCCGCTTCCAGCCGCAGCGTATCGCGACAGCCGAGCCCGCAGGGCAGGACCGGGAAGCCGTAGCGCCAGTCGGTCTGCTTCTCGGTCAGTGTGAAGACCAGTTCTTCGACATAGTCATTGGGGACGATGACTTCGTAGCCGTCTTCGCCGGTGTAGCCGGTCCGGCTGATGATCTGCATGCCATCGCGATCGGGGATGCCGGTTGTGGCCGCGTAATAGTACTTCAGCCGACTGGCGACTTCATTTGTTTCGACAGCGCGCGGACCCTGCAGGGCGATCATTGCCCAGTCGAGCGTGCGGTCGGTCACGGTGACGTCGGCCGCCCCGAGGTGTTTGCGGATCCAGGTGAGAATCTTCAGGCGATTCGACGCATTGACGACCATCAGCCAGAAGTCAGGCAGGCGGTAGACCAGCACATCGTCGAGGATGCCGCCCTGTTCGTTGCAGACCAGGCCGTAGCGCACCTGGCCCATCTTCATCGTGGCGGCGTCGTTGGTGAACAGCTTCTGAATGGTGGCCAGCGCGTCGGGGCCCTCGAACACCACCCGGCCCATATGCGAGATGTCGAACAGGCCGCAGCACTGTCGCACCGCGTTGTGCTCGTCGATGATGCCGGTGTACTGCACCGGCATGTCCCACCCGCCGAACGGCACCATCCGCGCCTTTCGGGCGACGTGCCAATCGTACAGCGGTGTCCGCAAGTTGCTCATGATCATTCCCGTGCGTTTCGTCGATGGGGAGTCTGACGAGATGATTTCTGTCAGGTTAGCGATCCACCGCAGTGATGAGGAGATTGCCGACGGCGATTTCAGAGAATCGGCGAGGCCAGTCGACAGGCGTTTTCCGCAAGCCGGCTGATGAAGCCGCGTTTCTCGAATTCTTCGACATTCACATGGATCGACAGTTCCAGATCAAGCAGATACGCCGTCTCCAGTTCGTCGACGACCTCCTTCGATTCCATCAGGCAGGTCATCTCGAAATTGAGATACATGCTGCGGAAATCCAGGTTGGCTGAACCGACGGAAGACCAGTTGTCATCGACAATCATCAGCTTGGAATGGATAAACCCTTGCGTGTACTGATAGATCTTCACCCCGGCCGCCAGCACATCGGGCCAGTAGAAGCGCGCGGCCAGGAACGGCACCCACTTGTCCGGCCGAAAGGGCATCAGCAACCGCACGTCGCGCCCGGCCCGTGCGGCCAGGCAGAGCGCATCGAGCATTCCGGGGTCGGGCACGAAGTAAGGTGACGTGATCCAGATCCGCTTCTGCGCACCGACGATTGCCGCGAAGTAGATCTCGCGGATCGGCTTTTGTTCCTGATCGGGTCCCGAGCATGCAATCTGCGCGAAGACGCTTCCGGTCGGTTCTTCGCGGCCTACGTAGTCGTCCTCGTTCAACTCCTCATGGGCCGCGAAACTCCAATCCTCGATGAACATGCGCTGCATATGCCGGACGGTCGGCCCGCGCAACCGCAGGAAGGTGTCGCGCCAGGGGCCGAAGAACTTGTGCAGGCCCAGATATTCGTCACCGATGTTGAAGCCGCCGGTGAATGCCACGCGCCCGTCGACAACCAGCAGCTTGCGGTGGTTTCGAAGATTGATCTGGATGCTGCGCCGCAGCGGATTGATCGACAGGAACGGAACCGCCTGCCCGCCACTTCCGATCAGACCCTGCAGTTGCTTTCGTCGCATGGTCCATGAGCCGACCGCGTCGTACAGCAGCCTGACCTGAACCCCATTCCGCGCACGTTCGGACAATGCATCGAGAAACTGCTGGCCGAGACCGTCAGGACGGAAGATGAAGAATTCGAGGTGGATGTGCTTCTTCGCTTCGCGGATGGCGGCCAGCATCGCGTCGAACGTCGATCGGCCATCATGGTACAGGTCGACGGTATTGCCGGCAGTGCGCCGCGAAGCGCCGAGTCTAACGGCCAAATTGCTGGCGGCATTGTCATGTTCTTCGGACTGCACGCTGGTTGCGCGCTGCCGGTACGATGCGGCATGCCGGCGCTTCTTTATTAGCGGTCGATAGACGCTCTGGTACCCGAACAGCCAGTAAAGGACCAGACCCATCACGGGGATGAAGACAACGGTCATCCCCCATGCGAACGCGGAGGTGGAGTTCTTCTTCAGCGACAGGATCGACAACAGCGTCAGGCCGATCAGCACGAAGTCGATCAGCACCAGCCAGCCGGTGACCTCCTGCCAACTGACGGCGATGAGCGACGGGTGATGCATGCGGCGACCTCGTTTAGCGGGCGTCCCGACGGGATGCCGCTTGATTGTATGGGCATCCCGTCGGGATGCCCGCTAAACGGGAGCTTGTTGATTCAAATACCCCAGCGCTGTCGCCGCGTAGAGGGTGGCGACGCGGACCATGTCGTCAATGTCGATCCATTCTTCGATCGTGTGTTGTCCGCCGGCCCGTGGGCCATGGGTCACTGTCGGCACGCCGGCCAGGCCGTGGAAGCTGTTGCCATCATCGACGAACAACTTCGGTCCGGATGCCAACGGGGCTCCCTGCATTGCGGTGTAGCTGTGCTGGAATGCCTTCACGATCGCATCGTCGGTATCGAGATGAAAGGGGTCGCGGATATGCTTCCATTCGCACGAGATCGCCACGCCGTGCTGCAAGGCAACCTCATCGAGCAGGCTATGGAAGTCAGCCTTCACCCGCGCCCGGTCGGCGACGCGCAGCCAGCGCCGCGTTCCTTCCAACCAGCACTCCTGCGGGTACTGGTTGAAGATCTCGCCCGCGTGAATCTGGCCGATGAAGACACTTGCTTGCCCTGCCAGCGGGTCGCGATCACTGCTCAATTCTTCTGCGAGTCGGCTCAGCCGCAGCGCAAGGGCGGCCCCGGCGGCAATCACGCTCGGCTCATCGAGCGGGCGCATCACTTCATGAATCGCCGGCCCCGGCCGGCGCACGGTCGCCTTCCAGGTGGCCGAGCCGCGGCCGGCGATCGGCAGATGGCCGTTGAGGGGTTCCGGCAGCAGCACGGCGTCGCCGTGTTTACCCTGGCGGATCAGTTCATTGAGTTGCTCGCCTAGCCCCCAGGGTGCTTCATGCAGGTCGTGGGCGACCAGTAGCAGGCTGCCGTGTTCCAGCAGGCCGCTGTCGCGCACCACGCGTAGTGCCTCAATGGCGACGGCCACGCCGCCCTTCATGTCGCAGGAACCGCTGCCGCGCAACAGGTTGCCTTCGACAGTTGGCGAAACAAAGGGAAGGTGAACGACATCGAGATGGCCGTTGAACTGCAGGCAGCCACCCGAAGCGGAAGCGTGATGTCGGGCCAGCACCGCCGGAGCAGCGGGGTGCGAGGCGGCCTCGCGCTCGATAGTGAAGCCGTCGTCCAACAACATGTCGGCAAGAAGATCGCTGACCGCGCCGCAATCGCGGGTCGGGCTCGGCACGGCGACCAACTTGATCGCGGTGTCGAGCATCCGCTCGCGGTTGACGTATCGGGCGACTTGCTTCAACCAGTCGGCACTCATCGAGCGCTCGGGGTTTTGACCTTGGCGATCAGCGATGGCGCGGCCATCGGCCTGTTGCCCGAGCCGCTCATCAGCGAGCGCAGCAGCATTGCCACGCCCGGGACATAGAGTACCCAGGCGACGCAGCGGCCGAACTGCAGCGTGCGCAGACCATGTACGAAGCCATCATAGTTCGGCAGCGTCTGGTCATCGTCGGTTGTGACCAGCACCGCCGAGTCGCCCATGGCGTTGCGATCATCCTGAAGCTGCAGCTGGCCGGTCAGATCGAACGCGCGCAGCAGGCTGACGATGCGGGCATGCCTGCGCTCGCGGGCATTGAACCGCACCGCGATGCGCGGGCCGGATCCCGGTGCCCAGCCGATGCGCTCTCGGATGACCGACGCGGGCACGTAGCAAAGCAGCAGCGTCATCATCAGCAAGCCGAAGCAGGTAAGGCCCATGATCCAGGCGATGCCGGTGTGCAGGAAGATGGCACCGATCAGCACGATCGGCCGCAACCGGGTCCAGATCAAGAACGGCAGCGACATTTCAAGAAACAGCGTGAAGTAGACAGACACCATCAGAAAGCCGGCGAGCAACGGGCGGATCGAAGCGATCTGATACAGCAGCGACTCGTAGAACGGCAGATGGAACGGGCAGAACTCGGGATTGGCGATCGTCGACCAGGCGGCGGTCGTGTCCCACCAGGTGGTGCCCTTCAACTTCGCCAGGCCGGACGCGGCATAGATGAAGCAGAAGTGAATCTGAAACAGACGCACCGCGAAGTTCGCCATGATCGATGGCCGTGACCCGGCCAAGGTCGCCTCGGCCCACGGTACCGACTGACCATTGGCCCGCATCAGAGCTTTCGAGGCGCGGTAGCGGGCGATAAGCCGATCGATCGAGAAGGCCGAGCCGCAAGGCGAGATCATCAAATAGAAGAGCAGGACGTTCATCATGGTATCCATGCCGAACAACACTTGCTGGGTGCGGTGGATATAGAACAGCACCGCCATCCACGCCAACACGGATGTGACACGCGTGAACAGCCCGATCGTGAACATCACGAAGATGCCGATGAAGATAAAGTGGAACACCCACATCGCTGTCGGATTGGTCACGTGGTACCAAAGTGAGAACAGGTAGCGGCCCTTGGCGTAGGTGAGCTTCGGATCTTCGCGCCACTTTTCGATGTACGCAATCCGCTCCTTTCCTGCTTCCCCTTCTTCGAGGTTGCGGAGAAACTTGCCCAGGTGCTGGCGTTCGCCGGCGGACAGGTCCTCCCACCAGGCGAGAATGGCGTTGAAGTTGTCGCGCGGCGCTGGCATCACTTCCAGCAGTTTCTGGATGTCGCGCCATACGCGCAGGCGCTCGGCCGGTGGCATATCGACCATGTAGCCCGGCAGCGAAATTGCCAAACCCTTGCCGTTGTAGTTCGGGTCGCTCAGAACCTGAACAACCTTCTCGCGATCCTCCGCGAGCAGTGAGGCGGCATTCTGCAGGGCTACCAGCGACTGACGGAAATGCTCCGCCTGGAACGGGCGTTCGGGACTGCCGTTATCCAGCACGAAGTACATGAATGCGAGCGCCTGATCCCGCTCGGCTTTTGTCTCCGGCAGATGCTTCAGGAAGTCGAACGCCGCCACGCGGCGGTCGAGCACACCTGGAGTCGTAATCGTGTACTCGGCCGGCGGGCCGTAGTTCATGGGTGAAACCGAGACGGGCGAATTCCGGCGCTCATCGTTGGCTTCGTTGATGTTCCAGTAGCCGTTG
>JBBQII010000195.1:0-6859 GCA_038324795.1 Gemmatales bacterium | reverse complement strand
GTGCCCCATGCTGCCTTGAGCTTGTGGCTTGTGGATGAGGGTTCGGCCGTGCGCGAAGGCGAACGCGTCGTCGAGATCCTTACCGGCCCGGCGGTGGTGGATATCAACTCGCCTTTCAGTGGAATCCTCGTTCGGCGGACGGCATTGCCGGGCGATCATGTCTTGCCCGGGCAGACGCTGGGTTATATCGAAGAGACAGAAGAAGACGCGTAACTCGTGCCCCTCGATCGGCAACTTCCTCCATGATGTTTCAGGCGCCGTTCATCGTTCTCGATGGCATCGACGGGACAGGCAAATCGACCCAGTGCCGGCTACTGCTCGAATGGCTGCACGATCGCGGCATCGCCGCCATCCGCACCAACGACCCCGGTGGCACGCCCCTGGGTGATCAGGTTCGTTCGATACTGCTGAATAAGTCGACACGAGTGACGCTGCGCGGCGAAGCCCTCTTGTTCATGGCCAGCCGGGCCGAGCTTGTCGAACAGATCATCCGGCCCAGCCTGGCGAACGGTATCGTCGTCGTCAGCGATCGGTTCATGCTCTCGAACGTCGTTTATCAGGCGCATGCGGGTGGGCTCGATCCGGAGGAGATCTGGAAGATCGGCCACTTCGCCACCTGCGGCCTCGAGCCGGACATCACGTTCCTGCTCGACCTGCCGCTCGACGCGGCTGAAGCCAGGCGTGACCCTGATCCCGATCGCTTCGAGGTCCGCGGTAGGGAGTATCACGAGAAAGTCCGTGAAGGCTTCTTGTATGAGGCGGGCCATCACCCGGAAAAGATCGAGATTGTTGATGCCGGCATGCCGATCAATGCGCTCCAATCGCTGTTGCGCGAGCGGATCATGGGCTTGCTGCGGCAGCGCGGTTTCCGCTTACCCAACGGTGTCTGATGAGTTGGCAATCGATTGTCGGCCATGATCGGCTGGTGAAGATCTTCGCCAACGCGTTTGCCCGCGGTCGGCTCGGGCATGCCTACTGCTTCCTCGGGGAAGCAGGTGTCGGCAAGCACACGTTCGCCCGGCAACTGGCGAAGACCGTGCTCTGCGAAAAGCCCGGTGTGGCCTTCGACTCCTGCGACAACTGCTCCTCCTGTCATCTGATTGATGCCGGGACCCATCCCGACCTGTTCATGGTCGCGCGTCCGCCCGACAAGCAGGAGTTCCCGATCGATGTCATCAAGGAACAACTGCTGCCAAACCTGGCCCTGAAGCCGGCACGCGGCATGCGCAAAGTGGCGATACTCGATGATGCTGACGACCTGAACGAGGAGGCGGCCAACTGCTTTCTGAAGACGCTCGAAGAGCCGCCGCCGGGGTCGCTGCTGATCCTGGTGGGAGGCACGAATGTAGAAGGGCAGTTGCCGACGATCGTATCGCGTTGTCAGGTCATCCAGTTCAATCCGATGGCCCCGGCCGACGTCCGCAGGGTGCTGGCACTTCATGAGGTAACCGACCCTGTCCGACAGGAACGACTGGTGCAGTTGGCCGGCGGCAGTCCCGGCCGAGCGCTGGCGCTCGACGATGACGAAATCTGGGCATTCCGCAGCCATCTGCTGGAGATGCTCGCGCGGCCGCATCCTGATCTTGCCGTGGAAGCGAAGGCATGGATGGAGTTCATCGCCAACGCGGGGAAGGACTCGGCCCCGCAGCGGCGGCGGGCCAACTTCGTGTTCCGCATCCTGCTGGCAACACTGCAATCCGCCATGCGGATCGCCTGCGGCATGGAATTGGAGCAGGGGGCCGATGCGGTTTCGCTGCGAAAGATTTCCGCACGCGTCGGTGAAGCCAATTTGCTGAAGATGATTGAACGTACACTGCAGGCGGATCTGCAGAACGATCGCCGGGTGCAACTGGTGCTGGTGGTGGAAGCGTACCTGGATGCGCTCGCGAGATAACGAGTGTCTACGAGCCGCGAGTCTAATGGAGCGGTTTTGCAAGCACGTTCACTTACGGTCGTGGCTCGTTCATCCCATCACACCTGTAGCACGCCCGTCTTGAACTCGCCGGTGACCGGGACGCGTGTCGCCAACCGCAGGGCCGTTCGCAGGTCAGTGGCCGTGTCCTCCGGCTTCACGATCCGGTCGATCCACAGGCGGGCGGCGGCGTAGCGGATGTCGGTTTGCTCGTCGTAGCTTGCCTTTACCTTGTCGCGTAACTGAGCCAGTTCGCCGGCATCGGGTTCGTGGCCGCCGCGTTTGAGGGCCGAGACGGTGATGTCCAGCAGCGTACTGGCCGCCTGATCGCCGCCCATGACGGCGTAGCGGGCTCCCGGCCAGGCCATGATGAAGCGCGGGTCGAACGCCTTGCCGCACAGGGCGTAGTTGCCGGCCCCGAACGAGCCGCCGGTGATCAATGTGATTTTTGGCACGATGCTGTTGGCGATGACGTTCACCAACTTCGCGCCGCTGCGGATGATGCCGGCCTGCTCGGCATCGCGGCCGACCATGAAGCCGTTGACGTTCTGCAGAAACAGAATCGGCACGCGAGTCTGATTGCAATCCATGATGAAGCGGGCTGCTTTGTCGGCCGAGTCGGGATAGATCACGCCGCCGAACTGGATCGCGCCCGCCGCGGGCTTGCTGCGTTTGCGCTGGTTGGCGACGATGCCGATCGGTTGCCCGGCCATACGGGCGTAACCGCAGACAAGCGATTGCCCGTACTCGGACTTGTACTCGTCGAACGGCTGATCGTCGACGATGGCGGTCAGAAGTTCGCGGATGTCGTATTCAGCAGTTGTTTCAAACCGGGACAGATCACTGGATGGCGACGCCGTGAGCGGCGGGTCGGCGGGAAGCACTTCGATGAGGCGGCGCAGTCGTTCCAAACATTTCGCATCATCTGCCTCACGGAAGTCGATTGTGCCACTGACGGCGGCGTGCATCGCCGCACCGCCCAGGTCTTCGTGGCTGACAGTCTGGCCGATGGCGGCTTTCACCAGTGCAGGCCCGGCCAGGTACAGGCCGCTACCCTCGGTCATCAGCAGTTTGTCGCACAGGACCGGCAGATATCCGCCCCCGGCCACGCAGTTGCCCATGATGGCAGCGAATTGCGGAATACCCATGGCCGAGATGACAGCGTTGTTGCGGAAGATGCGGCCGAAGTCGTCTTCGTCCGGAAAGACTTCGTCCTGCAAGGGCAGGAACACGCCCGCCGAATCGACGAGGTATACCAGCGGCAACCGGTTCTCCGTGGCAATACGCTGAGCCCGCAGGACCTTCTTGCACGTCATCGGGAAGAACGCCCCGGCCTTCACGGTCGCATCGTTGGCGATGATCATCACATCGCGCCCGGCTACGTTGCCGATGCCCGTGACTACGCCAGCGGAGACGGCCCCGCCCCACTCGGCATACATGCTCCACGCGGCCCACAGACCTGTTTCAAACAGTTCGGTGCCGGGATCGAGCAGGCGCGCGATGCGTTCACGTGCCGTCAACCGGCCTTTCTCATGCTGGCGTTCGATCGCTTTGGAGCCGCCGCCTAGGCGGATGGCGTCTTCCTGATCGTTCAACGTTGCGGCCATGCATCAGCCTCATGCGCGGGGGCGGTGATGATCAGACGAACCGACCGTTGATCAAAGAAGATTATGGCGCCGCCGGGAGAATAGACGATTGCAACGGACTCATGCGGCATGATGGCGGAAGGATGGTCCACTTCGATGCAATCACCCCCATCCAGTTTGATCACGAAAGCGTGGAATGGCTGCCGCGAGAGCCGACTTTCCACTCTAATGACAAAGTGTCCGGCGGTCATGGGCAGTTTATACCCTTTCAGGGAAAGAAGAATACTCGGTGGCGTCGGCCATCCGTTTGCCCTCGTGGCTCTAGATCTGTTCGAAGATGAGCTTTCGCTTGTTCGGCATCTTTGCGAATGTGGCTCCGCTGCTTCACCACGTAAACGAATTCGGCACATTGATGTGAATCAGCCTCCCGCTTGCCAATTCGACGATGAACGGGGCGAACGGCTTCTGATGGAGGAATCCGAAGAGGATGCGGTCGAATTCATCAGCTGCCATGAGGGCTCCCGAATGAAGTTGCCATCTACATCATACCCCAGTCCTTCCGCTGGCGGGAAGAAGGGATCTTCAGCATCTTGCGGTACTTGGTGACCGTGCGGCGTGCGACCGGGTAGCCGGACTCCTGGAGCAACTTCACCAGATGGTCGTCCGAGAGCGGGTTGCTCTTGTCCTCGTTGCCGATCAGTTCAAGCAGCTTTTGCTTGATCTTCTCCCAGGCAACATCCTCGCCGGTCATTTCATTCTTGGTTCCACCACCGAAGAAACGCTTCAGTGGGAACACGCCGCGCGGCGTCTGCACGTACTTGTCGTCAACCGCCCGGCTCACAGTCGTGACATGGACCTTCACCTGGTCGGCAATTTGCTGCATTTTCAGCGGTTCGATGTAGTCCTGCTGCTTTTCGAGATACGCCTTCTGATGCGAGATGATGGCCCGCGTGACCTTCTCCAGCGTGGCCCGGCGTTGTTCGATCGATTCGATGAGCCACTGCGCCGCCTGGATCTTGCGGCGGAAGTACTCCTTCTCCTTCGGGTCGGACAGCTTGCTGCGGTACAGGTCGAGATACTTGCGATTGACGTGGATGTTGGGCGTCCAATCCTCGGTCAGGCGGACTGTGTATTCTCCTGATTCGTCGCGCTCAACAATCACATCGGGGACGATGTAATGATTGCCGCCCGGGGCATATCGTGAACCCGGCTTCGGGTCGAGGTGGCGAAGCACTTCGATCGCATCCTTGATCGTGTTGATCTCGGCACCGGTTCGCTTCTGGATTACGGGCAGCCGGTTGTGCGCTATGTCTGCCAGCATGTTGTTGAGAATGATCGAACGGATCAGGTCGCCGTGCGGCGTCTCGGGCGTGATCTGCAACAACAGGCATTCATTCAGGTCACGTGCACCAATGCCCGGCGGATCGAGTTTCTGCAACAAGTGTAGTGCTTCTTCCAACTGTTCGATGGTGACTTGCCGGCCGAAAGACATCAGCAGGCTGGCGAGCGGCGTCTTCTCGTTGTCCAAATAGCCGCGATCGTCGAGGCTTGCGATGAGGAAGTGGACCAGTTCATCCTGTTCGGGCGTCAGGTCGAGGAAAGGCAATTGTTCCTCGAGGTAATCCTGCAGCGATTGCTCGCGCGCGGGCATGTTCTGCATCGCGTCGAGCTTCTTGTCGCCCATCTCGGCAATGGCCGAGCGCGAGGCGCGGTGCTCTTCGTTAAAGTGGCCGTCCCAGTCTTTGTCGAGTTCTTCGAGACGCTTGAAGTCGAGTTCGCTGTCGCGGTCGTGTACGAGCGGGGCATCAGGGTCGAACGCCTCGGCCGGGGCGTTGTCGCCGTCGACCTCCTCTACCTCAGCCACTTTCTCGCTGCGTTCGAGAACCGGGTTCTCCTGCAGTTCCGCTTCGATGCGCTCCTGCAATTCCGCGATGGGGAGCTGCAGGATCTCCATCGACTGGATCATGCGCGGTGCCAGCTTCATCGTCTGCTGCAGCCGCGGCGACATTTCCATTCGCATGGAACTCATGATCCGATCCCCGTTCCGCTCATGGTACTCCGGTCAAAATGGTCGGCGCCCGTCCAGGGCATCGGCCAACATCTGTGAATTCGCCATTTCGAGTGACGACCCCGAGGCGATCCCGCGTGCCAGGCGCGAGATAGCCACGCCCGTTCCGCTCAACAGATTCGAGGCATACAGCGATGTCCCGTCGCCTTCGAGCGTCGGACTGGTCGCCAGGATCACCTCGCGGATGCCGCCACGTTGCACGCGCCGCAACAGAGCATCAAGGGTCAGCTTGTCCGGGCCGACATTGTCCAGGGGGGCAAGCCGGCCGTTTAGAACGTGGTACAAGCCCCGGTAGTTGCCTGCCCGCTCGAACACCGCCAAGTCACGCGGTGTTTCCACCACGCAGAGCAGGCCGATGTCCCGCTTCGGGTTGGAGCAGATCTTGCAGAGTGTACCTTCCGTCAAATTGAAGCATTGCGGACAGGGATGAATTTGCGCCATCACCGCCTGCAACGCCTGCGACAGGGCGCCGGCCACCGCCCGATCGCCCGACAAGACGAAATGCACGATCCGCTCGGCTGACTTGGGTCCGATCCCCGGCAACCGGGTCAACTCTCGGGCCAGCGCGTCAATGGGGCCCAACGCCTCAGTCAACGGTTCGCCTCCTCGCGTCAGATCGGCAAACCGGGCATGCCGTCTTCCGGAATCGGCATCCCCAGGTTCGATGCCATCTTCTGCGTTTCCTCGGCTCGAAGCAGATTCACTTTGACGATCGCTTGATTGACCGCAGCAATGATTAGGTCTTCGAGCATTTCCTTGTCATTCTGTTTGATTGCTTCGTCGCTGATGTTGCAGGCGACGACTTCCAGCCGGCCGTTGACCTTGGCGGTCACCATGTTGCCGCCGGAACTGCCTTCAGCGACGAGCTGGCCAAGGTTCTTCTGCAGTTCATCCATCGCGGCCTTCATCTTCGGCAGGTTCTTCATCATGCTGGCGATTTGGCCAAGTTGCTTGAACATTCGTCAGGGCTCCTCAGAGGTTGCTGTTTCTGTCCCGACGGGAGAATCAGTCTGCCCGAAACCATCGTCGACCTTAAGCAATCGCGCGCCAAGTTTGTCCATCGCTGCGTCGATGAGGGGGATTTTCTTCACTTGCTCCGATCGTGAACGATGCGTAACAGGTTTTGTCGCATCAGCTTCCGGCACGGGGTTGGTGCCAGTGTTTTCGACCGTCCGGTCGATGTCGAATCGAACCGTCCAGCTTTGACCGGTGACCGCCTGCAGCGACTTCTGCAGGTCCTCAACATTCCGCGACTGCGAACAGTAGTCGTACGCAGAAGTATAGCGATTGATG
>JBBQII010000194.1:0-6870 GCA_038324795.1 Gemmatales bacterium | reverse complement strand
GGTCAGATAAAACGGCCTTATCTTGTCGGACCCCTGACCCCTGACCCCTGAATACTACTTCTGCTCTTCCGCACCGGGCAGCGTGAACAGCGGGCCGGCGGCACCGGTGCCACCGCGGAGTTCACGCGCCTTGTCGGAGCTTGACGACCTGCCGTCGCCTTCCGACGGAATGTCCGGCGGCAGGGCGGCCAGTTCGGCTTCGTCGACACCGCCGTGCAGGTTCTTTCGGCTCAGGCCGATCTTGCGGTCCTTGGAATCGACCCGCAGAACCTTGACTTCGATGTCGTCGCCGACCTTCACCAACTCTTCCGGATTCTCGATCTTGGCGTCGGACAGTTCCGAAATGTGCAACAGGCCTTCCAGGCCCTGTTCCAGTTCGATGAACACGCCGAAGTTCGTGAGCTTGGTGACCTTGCCGGTCTTGACTTCGCCCGGCTTGTACCGGCCGGGGATATCGCCTTCCCACGGATCGTTGGCCATCTGCTTGAGGCCCAGGGCGACGCGCTTGCGTTCCTGGTCGACATTCAGGACGATGCAGGTGACCTTCTGGCCCTTCTGCACCACTTCGCTTGGATGGCTGACCTTGCGAACCCAGCTCATGTCGCTGACATGCAGCAGGCCGTCGATGCCTTCTTCGATTTCGATGAAGGCCCCGTAGTTGGTCAGGTTGCGCACAACGCCGGAGACGACCGTATTGGGCGGGTAGCGCTCTGCCACCTTGTCCCACGGGTTGTCCTGACACTGCTTCATGCCCAGCGAGATTTCCTGCTTGTCCCGGTTGATGTTGAGGACCTGGACTTCGATCTTGTCGCCGATCTGCACAATCTCGTTGGGGTGATTGATGCGCTTGGTCCAGCTCATTTCGGAGATATGGACCAGGCCTTCGATACCCGGTTCGAGTTTGACGAACGCACCGTACGTCATGATGTTGACGACTTCGCCGGTGTGGCGGCTGTTGATCGGGTACTTGCCCTCGATGTTCTGCCACGGGCTGGCCGTCTTCTGCTTCAGGCCCAGCGCGATCTTCTCTTTTTCCTTGTCCACCGAGATGATGTAGACTTCCAGTTCCTGGTCGATCTTCACCATGTCGTGCGGATTGTTGACGCGGTGCCAGGCCATGTCCGTGATGTGGAGCAGGCCGTCGATACCGCCCAGGTCAACGAACGCGCCGAACTCGGCAATGTTCTTGACCACGCCCTTGCGGGTCTGGCCCGACTCGATCTCACTGAGCAGCCGCTGCTTGGCGAGATTGCGCGTATCCTCGATGAGCTTGCGCCGACTGACGACGATGTTCCGGCGGGCTTCGTCGATTTTGAGGATTTTGCAGTCGATGCTCTTGTTGAGGTAGTCGCCGATATCGGGTGGACGACGGATATCCACCTGGCTTGCGGGCAGGAAGACGTTGACGCCGATGTTGACGAGCAGGCCGCCCTTGATCTTGCGGGTGACCATGCCGGAGACCACGTCGCCTTCCTTGTGCTTGGCGAGGATCGCCTCCCATTCCTTCTGGCGTTTGGCTTTGCGGTAGCTGAGTTGGATGCCGCCATCTTCGCCCTCGACTGTTTCGAGGAGGACCTGGACCTTCTCACCGACCTTGGGCGGCGGCAGGCCTTCGTTGCCTTCGTCGCGCCATTCTTCGATCTTGATGATGCCTTCGGACTTGTAGCCGATGTCGATGATCACATCATCGCCGCGGATGTCGCGAATCGTCCCTTCGACGATCTTGTTCGTGTCGAACTCGCGCTTTTCGTCGCGGAGCCACTGGTCGAGGCCTTCGTGAAATTCCTGCTCAATGTCGCCTTCAATGTCGTCGATCGAGAATTCGCGGATAAGTTTGCGGTTTGCCATAAGGTTCCAGGGATTCCCAAACCCGCCCCTGCGTCCTGCGACGGGTTTACGTTAAGCTTACACATGAGAGTGAACTGTCACCCGGCCCGCCGCTTGGCAGGCCACCTCAAATGACAGGCAGAAGATTATACCCGGGTGATGTCACCGGAACCAGTAGGCAGAACGGAATCATCGTCGGCCGTGTCAAAACCGCGACTCTGCTGTATAACCTCTTCAACCAATTCACCGAGGCAACGCACGCGATGAAGATCCACGAATACCAGGCGAAAGAACTGCTGGCCGCGGCCGGGGCCACCATCCCGAAGCACATCATCGTGCACTCGCCCGAAGAGGCCGAGAAGGCGTTCGACGAACTCAGCAACGGCGGCGGCGTCGTGCTGAAGGCACAGGTCCACGCCGGCGGCCGCGGAGCGGGACAACTGCTGGGCTACGCCGAGAAGCTGGGCGGCGTCAAGTTCGTGCCGACCAAAGAGAAGATCAAGCCGCTCGCGCAGGCGATGCTGGCCTACCCGCTGAAGACGAAGCAGACCGGCCCCGAAGGCCAGAAGGTCTCGAAGCTGATGGTGCAGGCGGATGCGGAGCCAGCCAAGGAATTCTACCTGGGAATGGTTCTCGACCGCGTTTCAGGCATGCCGGTGCTGATGGCCAGTGCCGAGGGCGGCATGGATATCGAGGAAGTCGCCCACAAGACGCCGGAGAAGATTCTGAAGGCCCCCGTCTCGCCGGAACTGGGCCTGCAATCGCATCAGGCCCGGACGATCGCGTTCCAACTCGGCATGACCGGCGAGCAAGTCGTCAAGGCCGAGAAGATCATGATGGCGCTGTCGAAAGTGTTCCTCGAAAAGGATGCCAGCCTGGCGGAGATCAATCCGTTGGCGATCACCAGGAATGGTGATGTCGTCGCCCTCGACGCGAAGATCGACTTCGACGACAACGCCCTTTTCCGCCACCCCGACATTGCCGCACTTCGTGACCTGGCCGAGGAGAACCCGGCCGAAGTCCGGGCCGGCAAAGCGAATCTGAACTTCATCCAGCTGGATGGAAATATCGGCTGCCTTGTCAACGGGGCCGGGCTGGCGATGGGGACGATGGACATCATCAAGTACCATGGCGGCAACCCGGCCAACTTCCTCGATGTCGGCGGCGGCGTCACGCCGGAAGGGGCAATCGAAGCGTTCCGCATCATCCTGTCCGACCCGAAGGTGAAGGGGATTCTCGTCAACATCTTCGGCGGCATCGCCAAGTGCGACCTGATCGCGGATGCCCTGGTGAAGGCCGGGCGTGAAGTCGGCTTCAAGGTGCCGGTGATCGTGCGCCTCGAAGGCACGAATGTGGACAAGGCCAAGGTGATCCTCGAAGGCGTGAAGAAAGAACTGCCGATGATCCAGTTCGCCCCGGGCCTGACCGAAGCGGCGAAGATGGTCGTCGCCGCGGCGAAGTGAGGGAACCATGAGCGCGATTGCCGCCGAGCTGTTGAGCGCCGAGAGATTCTTTGCTTGGTCACATCGACCCGAGAACCAGGGAAAGGTACTCGAACTGGAGCAGGGAGAGGTCGTTGAAATGCCGCCACCCGGACGACTGCATGGCACGATCTGCTTCCTGATCGCCCGGATTCTCGGCAACTACCTTTTCCAGCGGGGCGGCGGATCGTTGTGCACGAATGACACGGGGCTGCTTGTTGAAGAAGACCCGGACACACTCCGCGGGCCGGACGTGATGCTGTTTCTCGAATCGCACCCGCTGGACGAGATTACGGTGAGTTTCAGCGAAGACGTCCCGGATTTGATCGTCGAAGTATTCTCACCTGCGGACCGGTGGACCAAAATGAACGCCCGCGTTGCACAGTACCTCGCCCGAGGTGTTCCGATGGTCTGGGTCGTGGAACCTTCCGATCTCGCACTGACCGTGCATCGACTGGGCAAGCCTGTTGAGTGGTTTAGAGAAGCCGACGAACTGACCGGCAACGGCGTCCTGCCGGACTTCCGCTGCAAAGTGGCGGAGTTGTTTACGCTGCCGGGAAGTTAAAGTTTAAAACGGGCCGCAACCAGTGCGCGGTTGGCAATCATCACTCCCTTAAAGTTATGGTTCGTCACGGATCAATCATCCCGGGCTGCCTCTCCAGCCCATTATTCATCGGAGGAATCCCACCATGTCGGGAACAGCATCACGGAGAGTCGCCCTGGTATTTCTCGCTTTTGCAGCGGGATGCACGTCGCCGAAATCGTCATCGACGCCGGTTGTCGTCAAGGAGGAGAAGGGACCTTCGAAACTGCTGACAGACGACCAGTCGAAGGCAAGCGAGGAATTTCTCGGCAACCTGTTCGCGATGCTCAATGAAGGCAAGCTGACGGCAGATAAACTGCATCCTCGCTTCAAATCGATTGTGGCACCGCCTCGGCCGAACAACGATGCGGACAAGGCGACCGGTTACGATGCGAGCAAGCTGGTAGCCTACCTGAAGACCGTCAACAGCGGCGCATATGCCCCGACGTTCATCTTCACTCCTTCGCCGACGGGGCCGTACATCTCGGGCGAAGTCGCTGCTCCGGGCGGGGACAAGGAATCGTACATCATCCACCTCAAACCCGATGATGCGGGCAAGACGTGGATCGTTGACTGGCTGCAGCGTTCGAAGGCGCTCAGCCAGGCGCAGCCGATCGAGTTCGGTCTCGAGTTCAGCGGCGCGCCGATCACTGTGCAGGCCTTCGCGGACAACCTCTTCGGGGGCGAACCGCTGCTGGCCGCGGCACTGTTGACCGATGCCTGCAAAAAGAACCTCTACCCCGATGCGACGGGCTTCAACCAGCCTCTGCTGATGCAGAAACTGCGCGACTGGAAGGGCAGCACGCCCAGCTACACGTTCTCGTGCCCTGAATACGTCCCGGGCAAGCCTGCGAAGTTTGAAGTCGTCACGCTCGATGTGAAGCAGCAGCCGAAAAAGGTGTTCGGGCTGACCGTGGCCAGGCAGCCTGCAGGCGAATGGTTGATCGAATCGATCGAGGAGAAGTAAGCTCGCGGTGCGTGCCGGTCAAATATGAATTGGACGTGAGAGGCACGCTTCGCCCGGGAGGCTACAGCCATGACCTATGACGAGATCCTGCCGCTTGTGCGGCGAGAGAAGTTCATCCCGCTGCGGCTGACGCTGAAAGACGGACGAACGATCGACATGCGGCGGTTCGGACAGTTCTTGCTTGTGCCGCGCGAGATCACCATTCGCCTGCCTTACGATCTGGATGCCTCGACCACCAGAATTGAAATGGTCTGCATCAACTACGATGAAGTTCTCTCCGTTTCCGGGCATCCCGAACTTGCGGACGTACCGCTCTGGCAGGGAGTGGCATGAATCTGTTCGACTTCGATCGAATTCTGTTTCAAGCACCGTTTCGGCCTTTCCGCATTCGACACGTCCTCAACGAGACGTTCGATGCGCGACATCCCGAGATGGCGATGATGATGCGGGAAAGTGTTGTTTCGGAAACGCCGGGCAGCAACCAGCAAGTCGTTCCCAGCCTTTCCCATATCGTAACTCTCGAGTACCTGCCCCGCGCTAAAACAGTGTGACCTACAAAGAGTATCCATGAGCATTCTCGTCAACAAAAACACGAAGGTCATTGTCCAGGGCCTGGGCAAGTCGGGTACATTTCACGCCATCCAGTGCCGGGAGTACGGCACGCAGGTGGTCGGCGGCGTGAAGCCCGGCAAGGGCGGCACGGTGCAGGACGGCTTCCCGCTGTTCAACTCCGTTCATGAGGCCGTGCAGAAGACCGGTGCCGACGCCAGCGTGATCTTCGTGCCCGCCGGCGGCGCGGCCGATGCCATCATGGAAGCGGCCGAGGCCGGCATCGGCGTCATCGTCGCTATTACTGAAGGCATCCCCGTGCTCGACATGGCCAAAGTCGTGCGCTTCCTGAAGGACAAGCCGAACAGCAAACTGATCGGCCCGAACTGCCCCGGCATCATCACGCCCGGCGAATGCAAGATCGGCATCATGCCCGGCTACATCCACAAGCCGGGGACCGTCGGCCTCATCAGCCGTTCCGGCACGCTGACCTACGAAGCGGTCTTCCAGTTGACCGGGTTGGGCCTGGGGCAATCGACCTGCGTCGGCATCGGCGGGGACCCGATCATCGGCACCAACCAGATCGACCTGCTGAAGATGTTCGAGGAAGACCCGGGCCCCGAAGCGATCCTGATGATCGGCGAGATCGGCGGCACCGCGGAAGAACGTGCGGCCGAGTACATCAGCAAGCATGTGAAGAAGCCCGTGGCCGCGTTCATCGCCGGGCAGACGGCCCCCGAAGGCCGGCGCATGGGCCATGCCGGCGCGATCATTTCCGGTGGCAGCGGCTCGGCCAAGGACAAGATTGCCGCGCTGAAGGCTGTGGGCATCTCGATTGCCGAGACACCGGCCGACCTGGGCAGTGCAGTGAAGAAGGCCATTGAAACCAGGAAGAAGTAGGGTTTAACGCACGTCCCAACGGGACGTAGCGGGAGCGCCATCCATGTTGACCAACCGCCGCCAGTTTCTCGCCACCGCCGCCGCCATCTCGGCCACGGGACCGTCACTTGCCGAGAGCAAGCCGGCCAAGCCGCTGAAGTTCGGCCTGGGGCTGGTCACCTACAACACCGCCTCGCAATGGGACCTGCCAACGGTGCTGAAGGTCTGCAAGGAAGCCGGTATCGCCGCCGTGGAATGCCGGACGACGCACAAGCACGGCGTCGAGCCGACGCTGAGTGCCGACGAACGCAAGGAAGTGAAGAAGCGTTTTGCCGACGCGGGCATCGTCTTCTGGGGTTGCGGCAGCGTCTGCGAGTTTCACGCGGTCGACCCGGCCGTGGTCAAGAAGAACATCGAAGACTGCAAGCGCTTTGTCGATCTGGTGAAAGACCTGGGCGGCAAGGGGGTCAAGGTCCGCCCCAACGGACTGCCGAAGGAACGCCCGGTCGAGCAGACGTTGGAACAGATCGGCTATGCGCTCAACGAATGCGGCAAAACGGCCGCGGATGCGGGCATCGAAATCT
>JBBQII010000193.1:0-6881 GCA_038324795.1 Gemmatales bacterium | reverse complement strand
GTATGGCGTCCTGGCCGACGGATATGGCACCTACTATCTCGATCTGGCGGTTCGGAATCTCACAGTCGACGAAGTGATTTATCTGCATCGCGAACCGGGGCTGCTGACCGATCGATTGAAGCAGTCGCACTTGGTGATTCGCGTCGTCGAACTCTTGTTACCCGCAGCGGGCCGGTATGATTTAACATTGACGATCGACGGCGAGTTCGCCGGCATGAGTTCGTTTACCGCCAGGGAGAAGCCATGAACAACGAAACATCGAGCAGCGATATGGGACTGATTTTGATTGAAGTTGATGGCTCCAAGAGTGATCCGATCCCCAAGAGCACTCCCGAGGAACGCGAACAGTACGCCCGGAAAAAGGAAGAGTATCTTAATAGACTGCGGCCACGGCCGAAGTCGGTTACCGACGGGTCGCTACTGAAGCAATGAACGCGCATTGCCGGCCTCTGAGAAACTACGAACAATGGCTGAATTTACCTTCGAAGCACTGTCGAAACTGGGCCAGCGCAGCAACGGGCTGTTGACGGCGTCCAGTGAGCGTGAAGCGGCATCGATGCTCGATGCGCGCGGGTTATTCCCCGTGCGCATCAAGCCGATCAAAACCAAGGTGAAGGCACGCTTCGGCCGTAAGGTCAAGGGCCGGGTCGTTGCCGGGTTCTACGGCCAACTGGCTGACCTGATCCATTCTGGCGTGCCGTTGCTGCGGGCGATCGACTTGCTGGAAAACCAGACGCCCAACGCGGTGTTGGCCGAGGTGCTGCGTGAGGTGCGCGCCAAAGTGGCCGACGGCGTTACGCTTGCCGATGCGATGGCGCCGTACCCGCAGGTGTTCAATGAACTGTCAGTCAGCATGGTGCGGGCAGGGCAGGAGGGCGGTTTCCTTGAAGACGTGCTCAAACGCATCGCCCAATTCACCGAGCATCAGGAAGACCTGAAGGGCAAGGTCGTCGGGGCGATGGCTTACCCGGTGATCCTTGTGGTGGTTGGCTCCATCGTCGTCAATGTGCTGGTGATCTTCTTCGTGCCGATGTTCGAGTCGATGTTCGCCAAGCTGGCCGAGAAGGGCGAACTGCCGTCGCTGACGGTCTGGCTGATGTCGTTCAGCCATTTCATGCAGTCGTTCTGGTGGGTAGTTCTGGTCGGGATGGTCATCGCCTACTTCGCTTACCGACACTGGTCGCACACCGAGAAAGGGCGGTTCTGGCTGGACAAGTTCAAGCTGAAGATCCCGGCCATCGGCAAGCTGTACCTGTCGCTGTCGCTGTCGCGGTTTACCCGCATTCTGGGGACGATGCTGCACAACGGCATCCCGATCTTGAAAGCGCTGCAGATCTCGAAGGATTCAACGGGCAACAAGGTGTTGGCCCAGGCGATCGAAGAGTCAGCCGAGAGCATCTCCGCCGGGCAGAAGTTGGCCGAGCCGTTCCGCCGCAACGCCTATTTCCCGCGTGACATGGTTGAGATGATCGCCATTGCAGAGGAAAGCAACACGCTCGACAAAACGCTGATCAACATTGCGGACAGTCTGGAGAAGCGCACCTCGCGCCAACTGGATCTATCAGTGCGACTGCTCGAACCGGTGCTACTGCTGGTCATGGCTGGCGTGGTACTGACTGTCGTGATGGCCCTGCTGCTGCCGATGTTCAAGATGGGCTCGACGGTGGGGTAAACTCTCACGAACCTTTAACATCATCTGCGCGTATAATTCTGGAATACACTGATTCCCTGCGAGGAGACCTCTCATGATCTGCACGATGAAACCATCCACTCGTCCTACCCGGCTGCGAAAAGCGTTCACCCTGCTCGAAGTACTCGTCGTCGTCGCTATTCTCGTCGTGCTGGCCTCGGCCGCCGTTATCTATGTGCCGAAGTATCTCGACGATGCGAAGAAGGGTACGGCCAAGTCGAGTATCTCGACGCTCGCCAGCGCGGTCGAGGCGTACCGTTTGAAGAATGAGGGCAATTTGCCCCAGCAACTGGAACTGGTCCGTCCGTACCTCAAGGACGCGGACAAAGATCCGTTCATGGACCCGTGGAACAAGCCGTACATCTACGAGGTGACGGAGATCAACGGCAAGGAAGTACCCATTATCTACACGAAGGCTCCCGACGGCGAGACGATCGCTAATGCGAGAGCCAACTAGTTGTTTTGATTCCCAAGGACAATTGCGTGCCATCAAGACAGGGGTTCACCCTTCTGGAAGTACTGCTGGTGATGGCCATCCTGGTCATCATGCTGGCAGTCGCCATGCCTACGCTTGAAGGCATGATGGGCAACACGCGCACCCGTGGTGCCGCTGATGAGGTGACGCGGGCATGGGCCACGGCCCGTAGTCGATCGATCGATAACGGCGTGCCTTACCGGTTTGCCGTGCAACCCGAGTCGAGCAAGTATCGCGTCGCCCCTGATCGGGACGAGTACTGGTCGGGAGACAGCGGCAACGACACGGACGACGGAACGGTACTGGCGGGCGCATTGCCTGAAGGCATCCGCTTTCAGTTGGATGCCAACCAGCCCGCGATGAGCAACGGGTCAGACAGCAACTGGACGCCCGTCGTCATCTTTCTTCCCGATGGCACGAGCCGTGCCGATGCTCGCATCGTTGTGCATCCCGGCGACGATGGCAGCCCGCTGTACATCAGCGTGCGGGCGCTGACCGGGATTGTCACTGTCCGAACGCCGAAGCAGATGGGGATACGGCCATGATGCGATCCCCAGCCCGCAATGGCATGACACTGCTTGAAGTGTTGCTGGCACTAGCCATCCTGCTGCTGTCGATGGCGGCACTCAGCCAACTCGTAGGCACGGCGTCGGATCAGGCCCTTCAAGTGCAAATGCAAAGCCGGGGCACTCGTCTTGCTCAGTCGAAGATGGCTGAGTACGTCGCCGGCGTGGTCCGTCTCGAGTCGGGCGGGTCGGGCAACTTCGAGGAAGATGCCGAACCCGACTGGAACTGGGAAGCGACCACGCAATCCGAAGGCAGCGCTGCGGGGTTGTACCTGGTCACGATCACCGTCAGCCGCGATTCGCGAAGCCTGGGCCGCGTCGAAACCAGCCTGACGCAATATGTGCTCGACCCGCGCATGAAGGGGAACATCCCCGCCAAGGCCACGACAACACCGACTACGACCACTGATACCGCGTCAACGACTTCGTCAGCTTCGTCGACCGGTTCGACCAGTTCGACAACGACGCCAACCACCGGTTCAACTCCAACGTCGGGATCATCCACGGGCGGCTCGTCAACCCGCGGCGGTTCAACCGGCGGCAGTTCATCCGGCGGCGGGGCATCGGGCGCTGGCGGTGGAATGTCCGGTGGCAGCGGCGGTGCCTCTACCGGCGGCGGCAGCAAGGGAGGGCGCTGATGCGGATTGTCACACACTCGCGCCGTTCCGGCTTTACGCTGCTCGAAGTGCTGCTTGCCAGCGCGATCGCCTCCCTGTTGTTCGGCGCGCTGTACGTGGGGATGTACGCCCAGCTTCGCCAGCAGAGCGAAGGGCGCGACGCCATCGAGAAAGCAACGCTGGCGAGGGCGGTCATCAACCGCATGTCGCTTGACTTGGCCCCGAGCATGACCCCGCCTCGCGCCAAGCCCAAAGCGAAAGCGTCGTCCTCATCATCGTCGAGTTCAACCAGCACGTCATCGACGAGTACCACCTCAACCGACACGTCTGCCGATACCGCCGCTCAACTGGCCGAGGCATTGACCATGCCGGTGCCACTGCAGGCCGGCGTCATCGGCGAGGCGGATCGCATTGTCATCTTCACCACGCGTGTTCCCGATCCGAAGAAGTCGATCGACAACCCTGGCGAATCGGTGCCGAGCGACATCCGCCGCATCTCTTACTGGATTGGCTCGAACGGCGGCCTGTGCCGACAGGAGATTCCCTATTTCAGCGGCGATCAGGTGCAGTCGGCCCGCGACTATGTCCTTGAAGACGGCAAGACCGATGACGACTACATGATCGCCGGCGAGGTGACCGAACTGGGCTTCGAATACTTCGACATCAACGGTGAAGGTTCCTGGCTCGAATACTGGGATGGCACCATCCCCGGGCCCGACGGCCGCACGCCGATCGGCCCGCCCTCGGCCATCCGCATCCGCTTCGTGGTTCGCACGATGGCCTCTGATGGCGAAGAGTCGACGAAGGAATATCGTCACATCATTCCGATCATCACCGCATCGGGACCGGACACCGCTGAACTCACTCCCGCTGATGGCGAAGCGACCGACCCGACGGGGACCGGGACCACGGGCACCCCCGGCACGACGACACCCTAGGATCGCGTGACACATGATCCTCAATCGGCAATCATCGTTGCGTCAGCATTTGCGGCCGGGCTACGTCCTGATCGCGGTACTGATCGTCATCGTCGTGCTGTCCCTGGCCGCGTACCGCTATGCGGACATGGCCACCGCGGAGTACCGGGCGACCGACCGCATCCTGCTCAGCACACAATCAAAGTCCCTGGCCGACTCGGGTATCCACTATGCCGGGGCACTCGTCTCCGATCCCGCGGCGATGACGGGAACGCTGGCCGGGAACCCGTTCGACAACTCGGGCCTGTTCCGCGGCAAGCCGGTTGAACTCGGTAACGGGCGTCGCGGCTACTTCGATGTCGTTTCGGTCGACTACTCGCAGGATCCCGGCGGCGGCTCGCTGCCCCTGAAATATGGGGTGACTGACGAATCGGGCCGGATAAATCTGAATGCACTGCTGCAGATCGACAGTTCCGGAACTGTCGCGCTGAACATGCTGAAGAAACTGCCGAACATGACCGACGACATCGCCAACTCGATCATCGACTGGATCGACACCAACGAAGATGTCCGTTCCGGCGGGGCGGAGACGTCGTACTACGAGGCACTGGGCACGCCGTACCGCTGCAAGAACGGCCCGCTTGACAGCGTTGAAGAACTCCTGCTCGTCAAAGGCGTCACTCCCGAACTGCTGTTCGGCAACGACCTCAACCGAAACGGCAAACTCGATGGGGATGAACCGACCAGCGGCGGCTATACTCCGGGATGGGCACCGTACCTGACTGTTTTCAGCCGCGAACGCAATGTCGACAGCACCGGTGCACCTCGCGTCAACATCAACGGCCGCAATCTCAGAACAATCTACGGCCAGTTGAAGGAGATCGTTTCACCCGAACTGGCCGCGTACATCGTGGCGTATCGATATCTGAGTGCCCCGACGGCCACGGCCAAGGTGACGCCGGGTACGTCCGAAGGCCTGGTTCAGGTGGTCGAGAAAGCAGTCTCGAGCGGGCAGAACATGAAATCGCAGCGGAACATCTCGTCGATCTACCAGTTGTTCGGCACCAGTGTCGCTTCGACGGTGACGACCGAATCGAGAGGCGGCGGCAAGGGCCAGCCGATGTCCACGTCGACGACAACCGCCTTCTCTTTCCCGATCAAAGACCCCGAGAGTGCGGCCGAGCAACTGGGGCTGCTGCTCGACAAGACAACGATCGTCTCGGACACGGAACTGTCCGCCCGGATCAACGTGATGACCGCATCGCCCGCGGTGCTGGCGGCCTTGCCGGGTCTCGAACAAGCGGATGTAGACGGAATCATCGCGGCCCGTCCCGCGCCGGGGACCTCGGACCCGGAAGACCCGACCTACCAGACCTCCGCCTGGATGTATACCGAAGCAAAGGTCCCCGCGGCCAAGATGCAGGCGCTCGATCGCTACGTGACCGGCCGGACGCAGGTGTATCGCATTCAGGCAGTCGGCTATTTCGAGCGTGAGGGACCCATCGCCCGGATCGAAGCGGTCGTCGATGCGAACAACGGCAAACCGCGCTTCGTGTACTACCGCGACCTGACCGAACTCGGCCGGGCGATCGACCCCCGGCAACAGTGATGACAGGGCCCGCGACAGTGTCGCGGACACCGGAAAGGACTTTGTGTCGCGTTATCTTTCGATCGATAGCGAGCAGGGGCAACTCTACGTCGCGTCGCTCAATACCAAGGGCGGGCAGGTCGTCGTCGAACAGGCGATTGTCCTGGCCGATTTCGGCAGTCTCGCTGATGCCTCCGCAGGCAAACGGCTGAAGGACGCACTGGCCGAAGCGGGTATCGCCCCGGCACCTGTGCTGATGGCCGTCGGCCGCGAGCGTGTCATCCTCAAGGACGTGAAGTACCCTGCCGGCGTGTCCCCGGCCGACGAGCCGGCTCTCGTCCGTTTCCAGATGTCGAAGGAACTGGCTGACGGCGGCGACGCGGTTGTCATTGACTACTTCTCGCTGCCGACACTCGACCCTGATGGCCAGCGCCGGGCACTTGCGTTCGCCATCCGCAAAGATGTCCTCGGCCCGATCAAGACGCTGTGCGCCGCGGCGGGGCTGAAACTGGCGAGCATCACCCCCCGTCCGTTCGGCGTGGCCGCCGCGCTGATGCGGGCGATCAAGGACGGCGCGGTGACACCGCCTGAGTCGCAGGTGGCACCGCTGGCAATTCTCGTTCGCGGCGACAAGTGGGGTGAACTCGTCATCCTCCGCGGCGGACAAGTGGCGTTCGCCCGCTCGCTGACCGGCATGGCGCTCAATTCCGAACAGGCGATGCTCGGCGAGATTCGCCGAAATCTGGCGGTTTTCGCCGGGACATCAACGACGAATGCGGTGCAGGCGCTCTACGTCGCGGAAGGCGATGTTCCGGGGGGCTGGTCGGGGCGTCTGCGTGCGGCCCTGACGATCCCCGTGCAGTCGTTCGATGCGATCGCCGGCGTTGCGACAACGCTGCCGCCCGAGGTGCACGGAAGTTTTACCGGGCCGGTAGGGCTGGCGACGCTGCGGGCGCGCTCGCTCGAACTGCCGATCAACTTCCTGTCACCACGTGAGCCGAAGCCGGTCAGCGATCCCGGTAAGCGAT
>JBBQII010000192.1:0-6882 GCA_038324795.1 Gemmatales bacterium | reverse complement strand
GAATCTCGATCGCTTCGATCTCGACCCCGCGTTGCGAACGGGTGCCAAAGCAGCGGCACCCCGCAAGTGATGATCTGTGTTCCAACGGGGAGACTGTTCCGAACAGTCTCCCCGTTGTCGTTTTGCTCTTGCGGAGACCACCCGGATTGCCGATAGGATCGCTGTGTCGGTGGGGCTTGCACAGCGACCTTTCAGAAAACTCCGCATGTTCGATTTCTATCCGACGTACGAAGAACAGTTCGCCCAGGTGCAACTGAGCCTGTTCATGTTGGGCATGGGGGTGACGCTCTCCCTCGGCGACTTCGGCCGCGTGATGAAGCGACCACGCTCACTCACGGTCGCGGCAATCGTCCAGATCGTTGCTTCACCGCTGATCGCGCTGTTGATCTGCTATCTGTTCGGCCTGACCGGCGGCATCGCGCTGGGTCTGATCCTCGTGTCGGCGATGCCGGGCGGCGCAACGGCCAAGGCCTTTGTCTTTCTCGCACGCGGCAATGCACCGTTTGCCATCTCGCTGACGGTGGTCTCAACGCTGGCAGCCATTGCGACGGTACCGATCTCGCTTGAGATCTTCGCGAGAGACTACGTTCCCGCGAATTTCGAGATGCCGACCGCGCGCATCGTTCGCGATGTTGCCTGCTTTGTGCTTGCACCGCTCGCGGTGGGCATGTTCCTGGGTGCCCGCTTTCCCCGCAACCGCAAGTTCATGAGCCGCTGGTTTATCCGCATTGGTTTCCTGGTCGTCACGGTCATGATCATCTGCGCGCTGGGCAGTCAGCGCATCAAACCGGGTGAACGCGGTCTACTCGTGCCGATCGCGATCATCGTCTTCGCCCTGCTGTGCATGCAGGCCGCCATGCTGCCGTTCCGCATTCTCGGTTGGCCGCGTGCCGACACCGTCAGTGCCGGCATCGAAATCACGATGCGCAATATGAACCTGGCACTCTTGCTGAAGGCGAGCATGTTTCCCGACAGCGGCCCGACCGAACTGGCCGCCCTCGGTATGGAAGTGATGTTCGTGGTCCTGTTCTACGCCGGCGCGGCCTTTTTCCTCGGGCTGCCGCTGTCGCTCAACTTCCTGCGCATGGCCCGTCGCGATGAACGCCGGGCGATGGCGGGGGCATAACTCACTTCAAGCCGATGGCTGCCGCCATGCCTTTCGCGAAGCCGTCGCCCAGTTCGATCTGGCTGTCGGCATCGAAGTGAGTACCGCCGTCGAAGGTCTTTAACTTGTCCGCCGGGACGAAGAACGCGCCCGTGACTGCTTCAGCCGTCTTCTTCTGCGCGGTCCGGATCGAGTCACGCTTTCCGTTGTCGAACACCTCACCGATGCCGAACGGCATGTCGGGTGTCTTCAGGTCGGCCCGAACCTGGCCGATAAACCCGGTAAGCAACTTCTGGTAGTCCTCGGCACTCATCGCCGCATCGCTTTCGCCCTGGTGCCAGATCAAGCCGCGGATCGTGAACGTATGGCCCTGGTCGGTCAGCTTCTTCAGCGACTTTTCTGTGAAGTCGAGAAAGGCGGCGTACAGCCGATCCTTCACGTCCGGGTTCCAATCCTTCTGAAGACTGGTGCCGCCCTCGGTGTACTTGATCAGGGCGATCTTCTTGCCTGGCATCCGGTCGGCCATCGCCCGGCCGAACGCGAGTTCCGGGCCGAACGTCCCGCTTGGCAGCTTCGTGGGCCGGGCCTTGCCGGGGGCAACGCTCCAGCCGGTTTGCAGCGGCTTGAAGCCATCGCTCTCCAGGATCGGGCCGCGCAGCTTTGAACACGAATAGGCAATGATCACGTCGTCCTGCAGCTTCGCCCACTTCGCCAGCGGCCCGGTCAACGCGGACGCCGCCCCGCGACCATCGCAGTTCGACTGCCCGGCAACGAGGAACACTTCGAAGTGATCCGCCCGGGCGGTGCTAATGGTGGTGAAGAAGATTGCAGCCAGAAGCATCGTTCGCATGGGAAGGTTCCTGAATGTGAAAGTATGTCTCTCGTTAGCCGGAAGCACATGCGACGGATGATCGGCACCGTCGTTACTTCAACAATCCCGTGTCGGCCAGCCACTCGGTGAAGCGTTCGGGCCAGCGGGCGGCGGCGCTGGGTTTGGCGTCGGGCCGGTAGCCGAAGCCGTGGCCGGCATTGGCGAACATGTGCAATTCCGCAGGCATCTTGGCCGCCTTGTACTTCAGGTAAATGCTGGCCAGCCCTTCCGAGATATCGGGCCGATCGTTGATGCCTGCCGCCAGGAACACCGGCGGCATACCGGCTTCGACGGTGAAGCTCGCGGAACTGCCGGGATAAATCAGGGCCTGGAAATCGGGCCGACTGCTGTGCCGCTCGATCGGGTCGGTGGCCTCCTTGCTGCCCGGGTCGCTCTTCATCGCGGCATACGCGGCCAGTTCACCGCCCGCGGAGAAGCCGAGGATGCCGATGCGGTCCGGCTTCACGTTCCATTCGGTCGCCTTGCTGCGTACCATCCGGATCGCCCTGCGGGTGTCGGCCATCGCATGTTCCTGAATCGTGTAGGTGCTGTTCTTCTCGCGTGCCAGGCGGTACTTCAACACGAACGCCGCAATGCCGCGGTCGCGGAACCACTCGGCCAGCGCGTACCCTTCATGCCCCAGGCAGAGCTTCGAGTGACCGCCCCCCGGGCAGATGATGACCGCCGTCCCGGTCGCTTTGTCCGCCGCGGGAATAAACGGCGTCAGCGTCGGGTTGTGCACGTTGCAGATGTTGGTGCCCATCACGTCTTCGGCCTCGGCCGTACGTTTCTCCGAACCGGGTGCCCCTTTGGCCCAGAGCGGGATCGCCTCGGGCAGGTTCTTCGGCAGTTGCGCGATGGCAGGGCCTGCCGTGAACAGCAGCCCGATGGCCATAAAGAATGTTCGCATGGTGCGGTCGCTCCATTGGTGTTGAGAGTTCTGCAGCGATTCACGGCTGAGTGGCGGGCAACGCGTCGCACAGGGCAAGTGCCCGCAATGCCTGGGCGGTGCTGATGTACGTGATGTAGTTGTAGTTGCCACGGTACAGCGAATGCATCCACCAACGGCCGCTGACGCGCTGCGTCTTCTTCAACAGATCGACGCCCCGCTGGATACGCGGTTCGCTGGCCGGGATGCCGGCTTCGCGCAGCAGCACGATAGCGAAAGCGGTCATGTACGGGTCGCTGCCCGGGTTCGCGGCATCGGGCAAGTTCTGAATGAGACTGACGACTGTCGGGTCGATCGCCTCCTTCCAAGTCTGCCGTTCGGTGGCCGGGTGAGTCTCGACACGCCACTTGAACAGGTCGGACATGTGCCGGGTCGACCAGCCGCCGTCGACCATCTGCTTCTTCCAGAGCATCGCGATCGCGGCCTCACGCTCTTCCTTCGTGATCAGGTCGGGCATCAGGTTCGCAAGCTGCAGTTTCAGCGCGAGTTCATAGTCGTTGAGCGGCGGATGTTCGCGCAGGAACTTACTGATGCGTTCCAGACGGACCAGCAGTTCGGGTTCCTTGATGCTCGCCAACCAGCCGGGGGCCGTGGCGAAGGCCCGCATCGCCTGCGTGGTCAGCTCAAAGCGTGTGGTGATGTACGGAATCTCGAGCAGCTTGATCGTGTTGTACATGTTGTCGTCAGGCAGGATCATCAGCGTGTGTCGCAGTGAACGATCGGTGTGTTCGCTGAGCTTGCCGGTGACATGCTTGTCCCACGACGCCAGCCCCGAGCTGCGCCAGACGGAAGTATGGGCGTCTCCCTCACCGGGCTTGCCGGGGCTCTTCGGCACGCTGTCGACAAAGTCCTTCAGGATCTCGTCGCTGGGTTTGCCGAGTTGTTTCGTCAGCGCGGAACGCTCGACCATATAGACGCCGGTGCTGTGGCAGGCCAGGCAGGACTTCTCGCGTACCCACGAATGGGCTCCGTCGTCGAGATACCTGGCGGCCGCCTTCACGGTGTCCGGCCCGAACGCCTTCACCGTCGGCTCATCGGGTGTCGCGGCCGGGACCTCGATCCCTTCCGACTTATACTGAAACGCCGGCTTCTTCGGCTCTGCAGCGGAGGTGAATGTTGCGAAGAGCAGCACCGCAGCGGAGAGGGAGGAGAGTGTTTTCATGCGAGACAGTTTAAGCGTCGATTGAGAGCGATGCCAGCAATCAATCCTTTCGATTCGTCCGCGACATCGTGGAGAACGCGTCTCGCGTGCTCGATCGACAAGCACGGGAGACGCGTACTCCACTCTTCCAGGTGGAACATCGCCAGGTTGGTGCGGGCGACGGAACGCACCGGGACGCGGGCCACATAGCGGGTGGCGGCTCGTCAAAGGGCGGATTCCGCCTCAGCCACAACCTCGGGCTGAGATAGCGCCCGAACAACAGGAACCCCGCGAGCAGGCCCCAGCCGACGATGCGCGGCCAATTCGCGGCGAGATCCTGAAGCAACGTATCCATCAGGTCAACTGTAGGTAGTGCGGGGACATGTTCAACAACGATGCTCGATGGCGGGGAACACGAAATGAGCGGAGGGAGTGAGATTCGAACTCACGAATACCTTACGGTATCTCCGGTTTTCAAGACCGGTGCAATCAACCGCTCTGCCATCCCTCCGGAAGGCAAATCGTCGTTGAAGTAGTCTACACGAAACGAGGGGTAACTGCCAAGGAAGGTTCGGAGTTTGCGTTCATCGGTCCCGTCGATTAGATTATCTCCACAGATCTGTTTGGAGGTACGTCCCATGCGTCGCACGTCATTGGCGGTCGGTCTCGCCCTGCTTACCACGTCAACGGCCACGGCCTGCATGTGGGATTACGACACGTTGCGGCAGGAGCGGGCCCGCTTTCCGGGGACTCTGGAACTGATCACCGGTAAGTTTCTGCGGCACTCGAAGGAGTTCTACCAGTGGCGCATCGAGGATCGCCTGCGCCGGTTGCAGGGCGAGCCGAAGAATGCCGCGCTGTACGACGACCTGGCCGTCGCCTACGAGAAGACCGGGCAGAACGCCAAGGCAATCGAGACGATGCTGAAGGTCGAGGAGTTTCAGCCGGGCCGGTACGAAACCTACTCGAATCTCGCGACGTTCTACTTCCTGGGCGGCCAGTTCGACAAGGCGCTGAGCACGGTCAACAAAGCGCTGGAGATCAACCCCGATGCCCACTTCGGGCGCGAGAAGTATCAGAAGTATCTGACGGAGTATGTGATCAGCAAGCTGAAGGACGGGAAGCTGGTGCTGCCGCTTCGACACGCCAATCGGGATGAAGGGCAGAACAACTTTTACAGCTACCTCAAGTACGAAACTCAGGATTTAGGTGAACGCGGCGTGCAGAAAGAGGATGTTCAGAAAGCAATCAAGGGCGTACTTGGGATGATGCGATTCGCTTACTACGATTCACCCGTGTTGCTTGAAGTACTGGGTGACCTGCTGCATATGGACGGTCCTCATGTCTCGATCGATGCGAAACAGTTGGCCGCCCGGGCGTACCTTCAGGCGTCATATCGATCGCCTGCTGGCATGACGAAGAAGGGATATTTCGGAATTGCGCGCGAGGCATTGTCGCTTCAGGTTGAATCAGGGACGGACGAGAAGGAAATCTCAATCGATAAAGTTGAAGCCGTGTTTCGCAAAGAACTTGACGACGCGACAAACTGGTCTCGGGAACTGCACAACCGAGAAATCGGTTGGATTCGCGATGGCGTGGATCCCGAAGCGGCCTTCGATGCGCTATCCGCCGAAGAACCGACAGTAATCGGCGACATTGCGGAGACGGATGCCTACCCAGGTGCGCCAAGGTCGTACTTCGGGCAAAGTAAAGCATTCTTTGTTGTGGCCGCCGTTGCTCTCGCGTTAGCAGTTCTCTTCCTCCTTCGGTACAGGCTTGCGGGCAAAAAGCCCCCATCTGCCACTTGACTTCCACCCCGTCATCCCGTGTGATAATCCCGCCTTCGATGAACACGGCGAACCTTCCGCCGCGCGACCGCGTACAGGATGCAGGCAACGGTGATTCCACTAGACCCGCTGAAACAGTGTTCCGATGAGGAACTGCTCTGCCGCCTGCAAAAGGGCGAAAGGGACGTGTTCGGCGATCTGGTACGGCGTTACCAGCGTGAACTGTACGGTTACCTTCGCCGTTATGTCGGCGATGCCGACCTCGCGGAAGACGTGTTTCAAACGACCTTCCTGCAGGTGTTCACCAAGATTGCTCAGTACGAGCCGGGGCGGGCGGCCCGCCCTTGGATCTACACCATTGCCACCCACCAGGCGATCGACGCGATGCGTCGTGTCGGCCGACATCCGACCGTGAGTCTCGAACAGACGAGCGGTTCGGGCGAGAACGGCGAAGTCCGCAGCCTGCTTGACATGCTGGAAACCCGCGGCGAATCGCCCGTGGAGCAGGCCGAGGGGGCTGAACGGCAGAAGATGGTTCGCGAAAGCGTGGACAAGCTGCCGGACATGCTCAAGCAAGTGGTGATATTGACGTACTACGAAGGCATGAAGTATCGCGAGGCGGCCGAGGTGCTGGGAATCCCGGTCGGTACGGTGAAGTCACGTTTACATTCCGCGCTGCTGAAGTTGCAGGAAAGCTGGGCGGCCACCACGGCCGTCTGAGCAGGAATACGGACCGGGCGATCCCGGTTCGGGAGTCGGGAGAGATGGAAGAGCAATACATCGGCTATCTGATCGGAGCGCTGGACGACGACGTCCGTCGTGAAGTCGAGCAGCACATCGCGGGCAACCCCGATGTCGCGGCCCGCCTCGAGAAGATGCGCCGCGCCCTCGAACCGCTCGCCAGCGATCACGATGCCTTCGAACCGCCCGCCGATCTTGTTCTGCGCACGGTGGGGACGGTTGCCGAGCATATCGTCGCCACCGAGGAACGCGTCGCCGATCAGGGCATCAGTCCCGTGCAGGAGTTCC
>JBBQII010000191.1:0-6894 GCA_038324795.1 Gemmatales bacterium | reverse complement strand
GCATCAGTTTCACGCCGTCGCCACTGCCCTGCTGGCACATCAACCGGCCCTGCACTTCCCACAGCCTGCGTTCCAGCTTCAGGTTGGTTCTCAGCTTCTGCTGCTCCTGCCGAAGCACATCGACCTCCGCCGCGGCGCGGTCGGTTTCGCCGCGGTCAAGATTCATCAGGGCGGAGAGATAGGCCGCGTTCGTCTTGTCTACCTTGCGTACGTCGGCGATGATCTTTTCAAGCTCGACCCAGTCGCGCTCGGCCAAATGCAGCCGAAAGAAGTGCATTTGCCAGTCGACGCCCTTGTAACCATACTTCAGTGCATCGGCCTTGATTCTGCGTGCCTCGCCGAAGCGGCCGTCATGGATCAGGCTGCGCATCAGCGTTTCCATGTGATGGGCGAACTGATGATCGTCCGCGGGACGTACATTCTGCGACTGGTGATAGAGCTTCTCCAATTCAACCGCTTTTGCAGACCAGTCGGTCGTCTGACCCCATTTACCGATACGCGTCCCCAGATGGGCCTGCATGTGAAACGCATGCGGTATGCCCGGCGACGAGGCGATATACCCCTGCGCGAACGGCCAGCCGAGCGCGGGGCGTTTGAAGTTCTCGTAGAAGTGCACGAGCTCGTGATTGGCACCGGGATGAATCGGGTTGATCTTCAGAAGCGCCTTGTAGTACACGGCTCCTTCGTTGCCGCCGTTCAGTTGTGCCCGAGCGAACCAGCCTTCTTCATCGTCGTCGTACAGCGTCAGCAGTTCGTCCAGCGACGCGGCGGCTTTCTTCTTGCGTTCCTCCGGCGTCGTCATCGGCCAGATGCCTTTTTCCTGGAGCTTCGCCTGAATCAGCAGCTTCTCACGCTGCCCCGCCTTCGGCATCAGGTCGCGGGCTTTCTCCAGCGGCTTGGTTGCGTCGCCCTTGCCCCATTTCTCGATCGCCCGGCTGAGAATGAACCAGCCGTACGCACATTCGGGGTCGTGCTTCAGCGCGGTCTCCGCCGAGCGGGCAGCTTCCATCCAGACATAGGAGTAGTAGTAGCCGAGCGACTGATCGATGAACTCCTGGGCCTGTTCGGAAGGCGTTGTCACACGGTATTTGTAGTGGCACAGATTGGGCACAAGGATGGCCGGGGCCAGCTTCGTGATCGGCATCGTCTGCTCCAGCAGGAGCGGAGCAAATGCGGGCGCATGAATATACGCCCGGGGTTCAGGGGGAGCAGGCGGTGTGTTGCCCTTACGCTGCCCATGCGCGGCGGGGAGAAGTGTCAGAAGCAGGCCGCCGCAAACGAAGAACGCACGCATGAAGATGCCCAGCAACGATGCAATGAGGGAAGTAGTTTGATTGTGACGCAACGAATGCCCGTCGTCCAGCAGAAAGGGCAATTCATCGAAAACGAAAAAAGCCCCGGGGCGGTGATGCCCCGGGGCTCGCAGTTGACCGCACTATACTATTCCGATGGTTACGGGATAGTCCCGTTCACGTTGATCTGGAAATCTTCGCCGACAACCAGGTTGCCGAACAGGTTGAAGACATACCGTTGCGTCAGGTAGCGGAACACCGATTCGCCCGGCTTTTCCTGCATGATGATGAAGTCACCCGGCTGAATGACGAGTCGCTCGCGCGGGTCCTTCATGGCCAAGTTCAAGTCAATTCGGATCGGCAACTGCTTGCCGGTGGACGTTGTCCGCAGAATTGTCACCAGGCTCGGCGACGGGATGCCCAAGTTGTTGGCGACCGCGTTCGCGACAAACTGGGCCTGACCGAAGCCACCGTTGAGCAGCGGACCGCGGACGAACGTGATCGCTTCGACAACGTCCAGGTCGAGATCGCGCGGCAGCGGGAACTGCCCGGCCCCGAGCAGACCACCGGTATAGAACACCTCGGAATCGCGGGCTTCCAGATAGACGATATCGCCATTATCGAGCACGACATCTTCGGGCTTGAACGGTGGCGGCGTGCCGGGCTTCAACCGGAGCGGGATGCGAATGACCAGATCGGTGCCGTCCGGATTCTTCGAGTTCTTCTTGTAGATGATGACTTCATTGCGGGCATCGGTACCGGGGAGGCCTCCAGTCTTCGACAATGCATTGAGCACGTCGTTCTCGCCGATCGGCAGATCGAGCGGGAAGCCGGTACCTCGGGTACTGGCCCCGACGAGCGGGCTCGCGCTGCCGAACGTGGGACCAACCGGAACACCCGCGGTGCCGCCGTCCTGTCGCAGCACAAGAATGTGGAAGCGACGGGCCTGCAGCAGCGTGACGATGATCCGCTCCTTGCCCGGCACGAGGATCTGTCGATCCACGGTGTAGGCTTTGCGCAACCGTTCGGTCACTTCGTTGAGGGTCAACCCCTCGACCAGGACGGCGTCGACGAAGGGAAGCGCGATCGTGCCGTTGTCCTGCACGAGAATCGGAAAACCGATTGCAGGAGTGGCGCTGCCATCAATACGAACCGGCAGTGCCTGATTGCGATCGCCGAGGACGTTTTCAATGCCGATGCCCAGTACGTCGCCCGGGCCGACGCGATGCACTTCGATGGGTTTCTGGCGCAGCATCGTCAGCGGAATCGGCCGTAACCCCTCGCGCGACGGGCCGCGCAGGGAATCGGGCAGGCGGCTGGCGGGGATGCCGTCCGCAACCGGGTTGGCGAGGGCCGCGCAGCCGACCGCTCCCGTGAGGAGGCAACCCAGCAACAAAGCACGGCCCGCAAGTCGCAAATAGCTCAGCATGATTTCATTCCTCATCGGGCAACTCTCGGCGGAGCGGGCACCGGGATTGTCTCAACGGCCTGCGGGGCCGCCCAGATTGCGAAACAGGAACTCACGAGGCAGCGTCGTGGTCGGTGGCGCCAGGACCGGCAGCGGGGCCGGCGACGGATCTACGGCCCGCGCCGGCTGAATCGCCGGGCCCTGCGACATCGGCTTGATCGGTTCGGGTTGCCGCAACTCCGGCGCTTCCTGGTTCGGAAGCGGTGGCATCGGCTTGGGCTTCGGGGCCGCTTCGCCGGTCTTCGCCTTCTCGGGCACCGGCAGCGTCGCTTCGGGAAATGTTTTTTCGACTTCGCGGCCCGTGTCGTAGTTGGGCGAATCCTCGCGGGGCAGCGGGGCCGACACCGGGAAGATGAACAAGGCACGCAGCCCACTGGAACGGGCCATGTGCGCACCGTAGTAAAAGCCGGTGTAGTAGGCGCGGATATCCAGATGCCCTTCCGGATCCATGTGCCGTTTGCGGCGAAGGCTGGCCGGGGGCAGGGCCGGGGGCGAGCAGTTGCCGCCCTTCAGCAGGTAGTCGATATAGCCGTGCATGAACCCGAACTCGTAGGCTTCCGGCGGACAGTTCTCCGGAATACTGGTGAGATGTTCGAGCCAGGCTTCCTTAGCCAGTTTGACAGCCTTATGGTTGACGTGTTCTTCGTCGAAAGCCACGATCGGCTCGTTGACTATGTTGTAGGCCGTCAGCTTGGCCAGGTTACAACCGGTCAACAGAGGCAGCATGGCAGTGGCGGTGTAAATCAATCCCCGCATGGCGGGCCCCCCGTTCGAGCCGGTAAGATAGCCGTGTTCTACACTCTTTCATCGACGGGACGGTTCGCGCGGGTTTAATGGTTTTGCTGATCTTGCGAACTTGTCACGTGAAGTTGCTTCTGGCAAAATGGGTCATCTTCGTCGCCGCGGCAAAATTTGCCGGTCCGGCAACCGCCTTTGGGGAAACTCATGCACCTGTTGATTTTTCTGATCGCTAACGCTGTGTCGGCAGAACCGGCCGCCAATGTCGAGAATCAGGCTTTAGCCGCAACGCTGCGGATCGAAGGGACAGACCCCAAAGGCAACCCCGTCGCCGGCAGCGGCGTGGCGATCGCACAGAAAGACGGCTACACTTACGCTTTGACTGCACAGCATGTCGTCGACAAATTGCGTCGGATGGATGTGCTCGCGAAGTCCGGGAAAGAGGTGGTGAGATTTCCGATTGTGGAAGTGCTCGCCCGTTCCGTCGAGCCCGACCTGGCGTTGATCCGGTTTGCATCGAAGGACTCGGCCATCCATTGCATATCACTCGCCGGGCCATCACCAAAATTGCGAGAGTTCCCACTGGCGGTCATGTCGTCAGGCTGGCAGGAAGCCGAGCGGCCAACAACGATTGCCGAAGAGGCCGTTGCGCGCAAACTTGTAAGACGGCCTGACGGCGGCAGCGCATTCTACTGGCAGACGAGCAAAGAATCTGATTTGGGGCGATCAGGTGGACCCTTGATCACTGATTCTGGCGAATTGATAGGTATTTGCAGCGGAAACCAGGAGAAACTTGGCTACTTCACGCACCGGGATGAGATACATTACTTCCTTAGGAAGCAATCCAGCTGGTCATGGTTGGCACTAAAAGGTGCTCAGCCGTGAAGGACAAGTGAAAATCGCCCATTTTCCTGAAGACAATGTTTCCATAGTCTGTTAGAACACATGTGATCGCTAAATTCACCCCCCAATGGGAATGTGCCATGAGCTTGCTTTCTCGTCGTAACCTCGGTGTCTTCGTCGCAGCCGTCGTCCTCGTCGCCGGCATCGTCGTGCTGGGCGGCCAGTCGTCACCTCTCTCCGGTGCGCCGTCAGCACCCAATGGTACCGCCCGCTCGTCGGCCGTCTCGTACAACCCGTCGGCAGTGAACGAGAACGAGGCGGATCGTTCGGTGCTACAGGATCGTTGGCAGCCGACGGCCTTCCCGTTCAAGGGCAAGGGCGAACAGAACAAGTAAGGCGACTGCAAGTCATATTCACCGAAGCGCATCGTCGTTGAATACGGCATGCGCTAAGTGATTGCGCCGTGCCGTTCCCTCTCTCTATTAAGAGCGCTGCTGTGCAGTCATCACATCGGGAGCGAACTGACGCACCCGTCGATGAGACTTCATTTGGCCGGGCGTCTCGCCTGCTGGCCGAATTGTCGGTCCACGCACTCATCCTCATCACACCCTGGTCAATCGGGTCCACTGATCCCACTTCGCGATTCTTTATCAGTATTGCGTTGGCATTCGCCCTTCTAGTTTGGGCTGTGCGGCTGATTGTCATGCGGAAATGGCGGTCCGCGGGTCATGGCCCGCTGTTCTGCCTTGCCGGGCTGGTGTTGCTGACCGCTTTTCAACTCATGCCATTGCCTCGCTCGCTGGCGATGATCCTTTCGCCAAATCATGTGTCGACCAACGACTTTTATCTACCACAACAACGTGAAACACTTCTCGGTGAGTCGCCGACCGCATGGTCATCGACAACGCAACTGACGCTGTTGCCTGGGAGCACTCGGAGTTTTCTGCTCGAGTGCATTGTCCTGTCGCTGATGTACGTCCTGGCCGTCAACGTCATCGTGACGCCTGCGGCATTCAACCGCCTTGCTTACCTGTTGATCGCCAACGGCACACTGATCAGTCTTCTGGCGTTCGCACAGCGGTTGTCGTCGACAGAAGACAAAGTCTACTGGTCGATCGGTGTGTCCGGGGTTGCCTACGGACCATTTGCTTCGCGTAACTACTTCCCGTACTACGCCAACATCTGCATCGGCCTGTGCCTTGGAATGCTCGGTTCGCAGGTTCAGAAACGGCAATCGCTGTTGCAGAACTCCAAGTCGATATGGCTGTTGGCATGTCTGGCGACAATGATGCTGGCAGTGCTGTTGAGCTTGTCGCGTGGCGGAACACTTTCCATGTTCGGGGCGATCGCCTGTGGCGGTGTGGTTATTTATCGCAACCGCGGAGCAACACGATTGGGGCCGCTGTTGTGGATAGTCCCCGGAGTACTTGTAGTTGGCGGCTGGCTGGGGGGAATGGTACTTCAAGAGCGCTTCGCCAAGATCGGCAGCGATGTCGGTTCTGAGAATAATCGCCTGCCACTATGGCGTGGAGCGCTTGAGATGGTGCCTGGCTATCCCGTGTTCGGCACCGGCGCCGACACCTTTTCGATGACTGAACTGATGACGCGCACCCAGCCTAAACTACCGAGTGCCTACGATTACCTGACCAGCAGCTATCTCGAAGCACTGCTCGAAGGCGGCCTCGTCCGACTTGGCCTGACGATCACGCTTGTAGTGATCATCAGCCTTGGCGGATTGCGGCAGTACCGTCACTATCAGGGGCGATCGCTTTCGTGGCTAATCCTGGGCGGGTTGATCGGATTCTGGGCCGTCGCCATGCACAGCATTGTCGACTTCGGTATGCACGTTCCGTCGATTGCGCTGACGATGGCCGTCGTGGTTGCGTTTTTCCTGACGGCGAGGCATCGAGTTGATTCCCGGGAATGGATCGTTCTGCCCCTGCCGGCGGCCGGCTTGCTGTCGCTGCTCATGGTGGCTTTGGGTGGGTTGCTCGTGATCGACAGCTACCACAAGGATCAGGCGAATCGATTCGTCAATGCTGCTTTCCTCGAATCACAGTCGCCGCAGCCGGATCGCGATCGGATGATCGAGTTCATGAACCAAGCGATCGCCCATCGACCTGATCACTACGTCTACCGCGATACGCAATCGCGATTCCTGATTGATGCGTCACGCTACACCGGCGATCCTGTCCGGACGGAAGAGCTATTGCGCGAAGCAGTTGTTCAAGCACGGGCCGCGCGGGACCTGAGCCCCACCTGGTGGTCGCCGCAAGTCCGGCTCGCATTGTTTCGCGACAAGTTCGCGAACGCACCGCCGGCATCTTGGTACTTCGAACGTGCCCGCCGCTCGGCTCCGGCCGACCCGTTCGTCTGGTACGCCAGCGGTAAGCAGCGGTTTGACGAAGGCGACTTGGCCGGTGCGTGGAAGGATTGGCAACGCTCGCTGTCGCTGGCACCCAATCATTTGACGCTGATCATCCGGGATGCCTCGCCGAAGTTGTCACCTGAAGAGTTCCTTGAACTCGTATTGCCGGACAACCCCGCGGTGAT
>JBBQII010000190.1:0-6927 GCA_038324795.1 Gemmatales bacterium | reverse complement strand
GTAGCCGAGCACGAATTGCGGGACGAACGTCATGAAGAAGCCGACGCACATCAGGATGGCGGCGATGCGGCTCCAGAAGTCGGAGTACATCTTGCCGGTCATCTTGGGCCAGTAGAAGTGCAGACCCGCGAAGTAGGCGAGCACCATGCCGCCGACCATCGTGAAGTGGAAGTGGGCGATCACGAAGTAGGTGTCGTGCAGGTGGCGGTCAGTCCCCATCGTCGACAGGAACAGGCCGGTGACGCCGCCCACGGTGAACAGCGCAATGAAACCGAGTGCGTACAGCATGGGGGCCTGGAACGTGATCGACCCTTTGTAAAGGGTGGCCGACCAGTTGAATACCTTGATCGCCGAGGGAACCGCAACGAACATACTGAGCAGCGAAAAGACCAGGGCCGAGTAGTAACCCTGACCGGCAACGAACATATGGTGGCCCCACACCAGGAAGCCGACGACGGCAATGCCGACCGACGACCAGGCGACGGCCTTATAGCCGAAGATGTTCTTGCGCGAGAAGCAGGTGATGACTTCGCTGATGATGCCCATCCCCGGCAGAATCATGATGTAGACGGCCGGGTGGGAGTAGAACCAGAACATATGCTGGAACAGCAGCGGATCGCCGCCCAGCTTCGGATCGAAGATGCCGATCCCGGCAAGCCGTTCCACCGCGAGCAAGCTGACCGTAACGGCCAGCACTGGCGTTGCCAGCAGCATGATCAGGCTGGTGGCATACATGGCCCAGACGAACAGCGGCATGCGGAACCACGTCATCCCCGGGCAACGCATCCGGTGTACGGTGACGACGATGTTGAGCCCGGTGAGAATCGACGAGAACCCGGCAATGAAGATGGCGACCGCGACCGGTGCCACGTTCGTCGAACTGCGGGTACTGTAGGGCGGATACAGCGTCCAGCCGGTGTCAACGCCGCCGATGAGCAGGGCGTAGCAGGCGAAGAACGCCCCGGCCATGTAGACGTACCAGCTCAACAGGTTGAGTTTCGGAAACGCCATGTCCTTCGCCCCGATCATGATCGGGATGAAGAAGTTGCCGAACACGCCGGGGATGACCGGGACCAGGAACAGGAACACCATCACGATGCCGTGCGCGGTGAATACCTTGTTGTACTGGTCGGCCGTCAGCATCCCGCTGGGCGAGATCAGGTTGTAGCGGATCAACCCGGCCGCCGCCATGCCGATGAGGAAGAACGCCGTCACCGACACCAGGTACATGATGCCGATGCGTTTGTGGTCGACAGTCAGCAGCCAGGACTTCCAGCTGTAGCCATCGGTCAGATAGTTGGTCTTCGCGGCCGGGCCGGACGGCGCGTGATGGTTCGCGGTGTGCAGCGCGCTGATGGTGCTCATTACTTCTTCTCTCCCAGCTCGGTCTTGGCGCCGATCGGCGGCGGGAACTGCTCGGTGCGGACCGGAGTCTGGCCCGGGCCCAGGGTCTTGATGAACGCGATCAGGCGGATCAGCGTTTCTTCCTCCGACAGACCCAGCGTCGGGTCGGACAGTTGGCCTTCGAAGGTCGGCATGATCGCTTCCCAGCCTTCATGAACCTTCCGTTTCGGGTGCAGGATCGACTCGCGGATGTAGCCTTCGTTCACGATCGCCGTCTTGCCGTCCTTGAGCGGTACCGTCGTGCCCCAGATCCCTTCGAGAATCGGTGCCCGACCCTTCGCATTGTGGCACGACGAACACTGCAGCTTCATGAACAACTGCCGGCCTTCCCATGCCAATGAGCCGTCCGTGGGGCCTTCCTTCACAGGCCGTTTGCCTTCCAGCCATGCGTCGTAATCGGCCTTCTCCATGACGTGAATTTTGCCGATCATCTGCGAATGGCCCGTGCCGCACAACTGGTCGCAGAACAGATGGTACGAGCCCGCGCGGTTCGGGTTGTACCAGGTGGTCACGTATCTCGCGGGCAAGACGTCGATCTTGTCGCGGAACGCGGGCACGCCGTACGAGTGGATCACATCCTCGGAAATCAGCGTCAGCTTCACCGGTTGATTGATGAGCAGGTGCAGTTCGTTGATCTCGCGCACGCCGTTCGGGTGTTGTGCTTTCCACATCCACTGCTTGCCGACGACAAAGATCTCCGGCGCGTCGGCCGGAGCGGCAAAACCCTGATCGAAGACGACCACGCCCCAAGCGAACATCACCAGGAACAGCACCAGCGGCGTGGCCGACCAGAAAATTTCCAGTTGATGCGAACCGAGGATGCGCGGCGTCTTGTCGTTCATCGTCTTGCGGCGATAGGCGGTGCAAAACCCGATCAGCAGAAGAAAAACAAGCAGCGTTCCCGCACCGGTCACGGCGGAGATGAAGTAGAACAGGTAATCGACCTGAGCGGCCTGTTCGGACGCCCGCTCCGGCAGAATCGGGATGTTCGCGACCAGCATGATTCAACCTCTCCCTGTTTCGACAGGCCACGCCGCGAGCGGCGCCGGGGGGTGGCGCCAGACTCGGATCAACCAGATCGCCAGGACGACAACCAGTGTTCCGAACACGATTCGAAGGATCTTCATCACCGAAGGCGTATACTCGCCCGTGTCCGGGTTGCGATCGTAGCAGAGCATCTTCAACAACGGCCCCGGTTCGCTCTTCTTGCCGATCTTCCCCGCACCGGCGTCTTCGAGCGCCTTCGGCAGGTCGGCATAATCCAGCCCGATCAGGTATTTCGACAGCACCCCGTGCGGCGTCAGCACCATGATGCCGCTGGCATGCTGGTACTGCCATGGCTTCTTCGTCTTGTCGATCTCGTAACGGAAGCCCACCACTTTGCACAACTCGTCGATCTGTTCCTGCTTCCCGGTCAGGAAGTGCCAGGCTTTGTCCGCGTTCGGACGGCCGTAGTCGTTGATGTACGCCAGCTTCTTGGATGCCGCCGCCCCCGGGATGTCCTTCGGGTCGATGCTTACCACCACCACGTTGAACTGTTCGCCGATGTCGGTCGGCAGCTTCTTCATCTCATCGTTGAGGCTGTTGAGGACCTGGCTGCACATCTGCGGGCAGCGGAAGTAGCCGATCACCAGCACGGTCGGCTTGCCGGCCACGCAACTGCTCAACAGGATCGGCTTGTCCTGCTCATCGCGGAACTCGAGGTCGAGCGGCACCTGCTCACCGAGACGCTGATCGAGGCCGATCGCATCGGTATTAAGCGGCGTCTCCGCCACGGCCGGGGCCTTGCCGTAGTTCATCACGCGCTGCGCGTGCAGCGGCGCGGTGACAGCCAGCCCGAACACGATAATGGCCAGGATGCGAGTCAATGCACTGCCCCCTTCTTCGGCTCAGCCTTCGGGGCATCCCCTTTGGCCGGGATCTTCACGGTTTCACGGTCCAGGGGCACAGCCTTGGAGACGGGGTCGTACTTCAGCGTCTTCTTATAGATCGCTTCGGCTTCCTTGTCCTTGCCGTCGGCCCCGGCGACCAGCAGCTTCATCACGTCCGCGATCGGCACACGAACTGTCGAGTCCTTCTTTTCCTTCCACGCGTAGTCCTGCAGGCCAAGATCCTTGCTGTGGGAGGAATCGGGCCGCATTGCCTCGGGATAGTACTGCGGCGAGTTGCCTTCTTTCGTCGGCGGGCTCGATTGCAGGTACGGCACGTTCTCGGTCGTCATCTGCGTCAGACCTTCGAGACGCGGGGCTTTGACGGTGGCGGCCGGGTCGGTCGAACTCATCGTCCCCAGCCGCTTGTTGAGCATCGGCTGGTCGACCGGCTTGCGGAACCGCTCGGCGGCCAGCGGGTTGCCCGGTCGCGGTTCGGCCGTGATGCGCGTGTTGCTGATGATCCAGGACACGACGCCGAATGTAATCGCGAAGGTGATCACGATAGCGATCGGCACGTAAAGGATCGTGCGGGCGTCGACCACGTCCGGCTCATGCCCGAGCTTCAGCGACTCGGGGTTGACGTCCTTGTTGGGGGGTAGGTCAGTGTGCATGGTGTGCCCCCGGCAGTTGGCTCAGGTATTGGGTCGGCAACAGCGGATACTTCTTCAATTGGCCCAGGAAGACGAAGCCCCAGATGCCGCCGATGCCGACGACCGCCGCAACGTCCATCAGCAGGAACAGCGGCAATCCTTCGCTGGCACGGTCCGTGGCGGGCTCGAGCCACCAGATCACGTCGAGTGCGCAGATGCAGAACAGGAAGATCGCCATCGCACGCAGCTTGCCGCGGTGCAGCTTGACATCGCGGAACAGCAGCAGCACGAACGGCATGGCGAAGTGGAAAATCAGCATGATGTAGGCCACGTACTCCCACCCGCCGCGCGTGCGCTTCAGGTAGTACGGAATTTCTTCCGGCAGGTTGGCAATCCAGATCAGCATGTACTGCGAGAAGTTCATGTAACACCAGACCAGGCACAGCGCGAGCATGAAGCTGCCCATGTCGATCTGGAACTTCGGCCGCAGGATCTCCTTCAGCGGCGAGATCGTCGCCAGCGTCAGAAACACGGCCACACCGAAGGTGAAGCAAGTCAGCAACTGATTGATGCTGTAAATCAGCGCGAACATCGTTGACGAGAAGTTCAGCTCGATCGACATCACAAAATCAGTGGCCGCGAACATGTTGAACAGCGCGAAGATGAAGATCACCGGCCCCGAGAAGTTCTCCATGTAACGCCGGGCATAGATATCGCCCGTCGCTTCGACCTTGTTGCTCCACTTGTTGATGAAGAAGATCGTCACGCCCCAGATGGCGAAGTAAAGCACCGCCCGCAGCGCGAAGAATTTCGGGTTCAACCAGTTGTCAAACTTGGCCTGCCAGTCGACTTCCTGGGACTGCGACTCGGTCAGCGCCTCCACCGGTCGGGACCAGGGGTAGGGCGATGCCGACTCACTGAACGTGCTGACGGCGATCGGGATGAACAGCACGGCCATGAGCGGCAGAGTGCGCGTGGCCGCCTCGAACATCCGCCGCAGCAGCACGCCCCAACTGGAGCCCGTGATGTAGTGGATCCCCAGGAAGCCCATGCAGCCGATCGGCAGGCTGAGCCAGAAGACCCAGCCGACGAGATACGACGTAAAGAACTGCCGGGTGCCGCCCGGCGATGCGGACGCAATCACCACGCCCAGCACGGCGAAGACGCCGATGCCGATGATGCCCGCCAGGAGCGTCAGCTTCTGCAGCTTCTGCCACTCGGGGTTGTCGGTACCGTTGCCGTGCCCGTTCCCGTTGACAGGGGCCGCGCCGTTGGATGCGACTTCGCTACTCACGGATGTTTACTCCCGGCTTTGTCCTTCGCGGCCTCGTCGAGCGCCTTGCGGGCGGCTTCCTGCTCTTTGGGCGGCAGGTCTTTCAGGTTCATCGACTGACTCAGTTGCAGGGCCCGGACATAGGCGATGATCCGCCAGCGGTCTTCCGGCGTGATCTGCGGTTCCGCGTGCGACGGCATGCCGCCATACCCGCGGGTGATGACTTCAAAGATGTAGCCGACCGGTACCTCGTCCATCGGCACTTCCAGCCGATAGCGGTTGAAGCCGCGCGAGTAGCCGATCGGCAGCTTGTATTCCGGGCTGGTCGGCAGGATACCGTCGGCCTTCTGCTTCTCCGCGAACTTGCGATCGGGATGAAACGATGTCGGCTTCAGGAAGCCGCGTTCGACGATCTTCCCCTTGCCGTCGCCCAGCGGGCTGTGGCAGGGGGTGCAGTAGATCGTGAACCGTTCCTGCCCGCGGATCAGGTCGGCCTCGGTCATCTTGAACGGAAACGCGTCGACGTAGTTCTTCACGTCGTCGGGTGCGCCGGCGGGAATTGCCGCTTCGTTCACGCGAGGTTCAAACTTCTGGCCTTCCGGTGTCAGCCCGGTCATGATCGGGCTGAACGGCGGCCGCTTGCCGACATAGACCGTCCCTTCGACCCACGGCCGTGAAGCACGACCATCGTCGAAGAAACTGTCACCTTCCAGCGGCCGGAACGACGGCTGCTTGGCCATCTTCTGCTGGCAGCCCGCCAGCACAAGAAGAGACAAGGTGACAAGGAGAACAGGCGACAAGGAGAACACTCTGCCGCACCATGACTCGCTGGTACGCGTTCTCATTTCTCCCCTTCGCTTTGCTTCCCAATTCCGCTTGATGAAATGAATCATTGCGGCACCTCCACCACGTCGATGGGCTGGCATCCGGCGAGCAGGTCGCGGGTGGCGGCCATGTCGAACCGGGGGTCGACCGCCTCGATGCACAGGAAGAAGCGGTCATCGCTGGCCCGCTCGAATCCGGGCACATTGAACAGCGGGTGATACAGCATCGGCAGACCGCACACGGCAATCAGGCCGAACACGCCCGACAGTGCCGCGGTGAGCACCATCATTTCAAACGCGATCGGGATGAACGACGGCCAACTCATGAACGGCCGACCGCCCACGTTCAGCGGGTAGGCGTACGCCCCGAGGTAATACTGCATGATGAAGCCGGCCGTCGCTCCGATGAGGGCACCGATGAACATCACCGGTGCCATTTCGGATGTGCGAAAGCCCATCGCATCGGCTGCTTCGCCCACCGGATAGGGGGAAAAGCAGTCCATGCGCGTATAGCCGGCCGCGTGGGCCTTCTCGGCGGCATGGACCATCTGGTCCGCCGTCTCGAACTGGGCGACCAGCCCGTAGATCGCGGGTTCAGCGGGACTGTGTCCGCTCATGGTGCGTTCTCCAGGATCGAGTGACCGTCCGCCCCGCCTTCGTGCTTCGGCAGCAGTTCACGCATTTCCGTCATCGAGATCATCGGCAGGAACCGCAGGAACAGGCAGAACAGCACCGTGAACAGGCCCAGCGAGCCGATCATGGTTGCCCAGTCCCAGATCGTCGGAGCGTAGTTGCCCCACATGGCCGGGATATACTCCCGCGTCAGCGTGATGACGATGACGTAGCGTTCGAACCACATGCCGACCAACACGACGAGCGAAATGAGCATCAGCCACAGATCGCTA
>JBBQII010000189.1:0-6940 GCA_038324795.1 Gemmatales bacterium | reverse complement strand
GGCGTGGAGGTGCAGAGCCGGCTCATCGTCAGCAAGGGGGTGAGCGATGCGCCCAATGACAAGGTGCAGATGGAGCCCGGTGTGGCGGCGGCCAGCCCGGTCATCGAGAGCATCGCCGCCGTGCTCATCGACAGCGGATTTTACAGCGAGAAAGCGGTGGCCGCCGTGGAAATGGGCGACGGCGCAAAGCCCGGCTGCGTAAAGAAGAGTGCGAAGCTCTTCCACGCAGCAGGCCCCAAGGTGTATGCCGCCACCGGACGCCAGCACCACGGGCGCAGCATCGAGCCGCTCGAAAAGCGCGCCGACCCGCCTAAGCCGGAGCCCGGAGCGGGCGCCATCGAAGTCATGCAGCACCGGCTTTCGACCAAAGCCGGGCGGGCGCTCTACGCGTTGCGCAAGCAGACCGTCGAACCGGTGTTTGGGATCATCAAGGCGGCGATGGGGTTCCGGCGCTTCAGCCTGCGCGGCCTGGAAAAAGTGCGCACCGAATGGACATTGGTGACGCTGTCCCACAACCTGAAGCGACTTTTCCACCTCGGTGCCAGGCTCCAGGCGGCCTGAACCGGGGGTAAGTGCGGATATTTGCCAGGCGCCAGGCGCCCGGCTGGCCGGTTCACACATCCTCCCCGTCCGATCACGGGGCGAAGGCGCGCATTGCCTGAAAAATTTCAAACCGCCGCCAACAGGGGGGGGCTGGATCTGAAACGGAATGACCGGCTGCTAGGAATTTGCTTTCGCGCCCGCCGCACCGTGGACGGTCAGAACGGGATCGCGTCGGGGAGTGGGGGGGGCTGTCATTGCGACCTGACGGTTCGACTCCATGCCTGCTCCCCACCCGTCGCGGCGACGCATTTGGCACGGTCTTCGGTGGTGAACAGTCTAATTCCACCGAAGGGACTTTCACCCCCGTTGACACCCGCTTCACGGGCGCTCCAAAATTTGTCGCCTGACCCTCTCCTGACCCCCATTTACGGCTCATACAGCAGTACATCGTCGGTCAGCAACTCCGCTCCCGCCGGAATGACGAACGCCACTTCGCGCACCGTCTGCCGCTTGAGCAACGCGCTGACATCCACGGTGATGTCGGTCCACTCGCCGTTCTTCAGACCCGTCAACTTTTGCCGCGGTCCGATCTCCTTGCCCTTGGCCGGCTCGCCACTGATCGATACCTGGTTCGAGTCCGTCCCCGTCAGCTTGTAGCGGAAGAAGAGGTGTGTCGTTTCGCCGATCGGGCGGTCGCCGCGCAGGTCGAGGTTGATCCAGGCCGCCTTCAGATCGGGATGCGGCACCGATTTGGCCGCGTTCCAGAAGTAGCCCAGCTTCGGCGCGATCTCGAACGAGCCGGCCCATTCCTTGCCCTGTTTGCCGCTGTCGAACAGCCCCGTGTAAGCGAACCGCTTTGGGAACGGCCGTTTCTCTCCTTCGACCGCGGCATCGTACAGCACGATATCGTCGATGATCAGTTCCGCCCGCGGATCGACGTAAAACTGAATGTCATCAATGCGCTCGTTCTCCGACAGCGGTCCACCGGTGCCGTCCGGCTTGCGGGCGACCGACATGTCCACGTTGCCGTCCTGCCAGCTTCCCTCCGGCAATCCCTTCAGCATCATGCAGCGATGATAGCCGTTCGTCAGACTGTAGATCTGCACCCTCATCGTGTCGGTCCCTTTCAGCCAATAGCGAAAGCTCAGGTGCGGCTTCTTCCCCATCGGCGGACCAGGCACCGGATTGAAGACGACCGCGTTGTACAACGTTCTCGTCTCACCCTGCCGATCGTCGAAATCCTGTGTCAACACCGCCCGGCAGGCGCGTTTACTGCCGACGGGCACATTGACGGTTTCATGTCGGCCGCTCAGGCACCAGCGTTTTTCGATGTCAGTTTCGTAGTCCTCGAAGACATGCACACGGTTCGGCATCCCGCCGCGCGGCACCGTCTTCGCCTCGTTGATGAATCGCATCGTCGGCAACGCCTTCGGATACGCCGACGCCAGGCGATCGACCAGCCAGTCGAGATACTCGTCCGTCTTGGTCGCCACGGCAACCGACGCGTTGGCCGGCTTGCCCGCAACGATCTTCGTGAAGCCCTTGTCATCGACGTCCAGATTCAGCTTCTCCATCGAACAGAACTTCTCCGTATACACTAGGGTGACCGCAACCGGATCGAACAGGATCGGCCCGTTTTTCTCCTGCCGGAGCTGCGTCAGTGCCTGCACCGACAGCGTCAACAGCGACCCCGCGTCGAACAGCTTTTTCTGCCGAGCCTTGTCGAGCTTGACCATCGCCGTCGCATCGAGCGGCGCCACCACGAGCGGGACGCCAGCACGAAAAACGGTCTGGGCTGCCTTCACGTCGGCGACGATGTTGTACTCCGCCTGCGGTTTCGAGCCGTCGTTGTAGCCTCGCTTCACCGAGCCGCCCTTGATGACGATGCGTTTGATCATCGGCTTGCAATCGGGATGATCGGTCAGCAGCTTCGCAACATTCGTCAACGGCCCGACCGCGAGCAGCGTCAACTCGCCGGGACGGTCCTTGATCTGCTTGTACATGAATTCCGGGGCGGTTTGCTTGACCGGTTTCGGATCGCGAAAGTAAACCGACGCATGATTGCCATACTGCACCTGCCAGTACGCGAGCGGCTTCAGCGGCGTTTCGGGAATCCCGGCCGCCACCGGCACCTCGCTCCGGCCGACTGCGGTCAGGAATCGGCACGCCATGTGGGCTCGCTTGACCGGATCGTGCCCGACGGTGGTGACGCCGCGAAGGTCGAGGTCCGGACTGGCGACCACCGTCGCCAGCGCGAACGTGTCGTCAATGTCCTCACCGATGGCAAAATCGAACAGGATCGGAATCTTCGCCGGTTTCGCCTCCTGTGCCCGACCTGCCGAGACGAGCCCCAACACAATCGTAAAACCCAGCAGCCACACGCGCTTCATGACTGCTAGGAATTTGCTTTCGCACCGCGCCGCTCCGGAAACGGGCCGGGCGCCGGACGCTGCCGGGGAGTGAGGGGGTCCGGTGATTTCCCCGTGACCGAAAACGTTCGCTCGATCCGTGTCACATTCCCCTGCCGGTCGGCGATCGAAACTTCGATTTTCCCCTGCCTGAGCGCCGCGATCGGCGTCGTCAGCTTCATCTCCCACACGCCTTGGGATTTCGCGACGAACTTCGCCGCAAGATTCTGTCCCGCCTTCACTCCATCCAGTTCCACATCGGCCACCACGCGGAAGCCGGCCATGTCTAGGCCGGAGTCATAGTCGTGCATGCCGATGAGGATGCGGGTGAGCTCGGGGTTGCTTCCGGCGCGGGGATGGGTCAGCGTCAGCGTCGGGCGGTTTTCATCGGCGAGCCAGCCCGCGCCGCGCGAATCAGGACTGGTCTGGTCGAAGTCGAGGTCGATGGGGCAGCCCAGGTCGATCCAGCGGACCAGAGTTCGGCGGTCTTCATCCGTCAGCGGGGCGACCTTGATCTTCTTTCCGTCGGGCCCCTCATATGTGCCGGCGACGGCTTTGGGGGGCGGCATGATGCTCCCGGAATACGCGAGATTGACCAGACGGCGCTCTGACTGATTTTTGCTGGCGAACGGTTTCCCTTGGAATTGCAGCGAATCGGGATCGCCCGGCTTCGTTTCCGTGGCGAAGTCGTCGTTGCTGAATCCGTCGAGACGTTTGCCGTGAATCTTCCAGGCGAGCAGGCTGCGCCGCGACTGTAATGCGCGAACGTAGCGCGACATCTGCGGGTGGGACCAGTTGCCTACCGGAGATTTTCGACCGAACTGGCCTGCCTGGTCGAAGGCCAGGCGGAAATACGTGCCCGGCACCTTGCCCGAAGGCCCGGCCACGAGCCCGCCGATGCCCTGCGGGCCCTGCCGCAGCGCATCATCATCCAGCACGAGATCGCCCGCGGGCTTGTCTGATTTTTGCGTGTGGCAGGCGACGCAGCTCCGCTCGAAAATAGGCCGGACGTGGCGGTAATATTCCACGTTCTGCACGCCGGGCGCGAAACGCACGCCCGTCTCGTCGGCCGCGTCCCACTTCGTCTTCGACTCGTCCTGCGCCTTGGCGGTCAACAATGGCGAACGCTTCGTCAAGTCGAACACGTTGTAATCAGCCCGTGACGCGGCGGTCTTTTCGAAGTCGGTCGGCTTCTGGCTGTGGGAATGACACCCGCCGCAGTCGTTGCGAATTTCGCCGGGGCGGAGCTGGTGCCACGTCTGCGCCATGTTCAGCACCATGCCGTCGCGATCCAGCGTCTGGAATGTGAAAACCGTATCCGCGGGGATTTTGACGAGGAAACTGGTGTCGGGATTCCCATCGGGATCGAGCGGCTGTTTATCTCCGGCAAACTTGCGCACTGGAATTTCGCCGAGATTGCGCAGTCGCTCGTTCGCTACATTCCACCACAGGCGCCTGCCTTTGCCGGTGTGCTGCGGGTTGGTGGTTGGCTCCAAGCTCAGAATACGGACAGCGTGGATCTCGCTGTTTTCATAGCGGCACGTGTCGCTCCCCTGCACAAACCAGTTGCCCTTGATGGCGGTGAAGGCGAGCGGGCCCAGTCCCTGAAACGGGTCATTCCCGCCGGGGTAGGTCGAGGTGACCTTTCCCGATGCGACGCTGCCGCGCGGATAGCTCTCGCGTTTGTAGAAGCTGGAAGTGCCGACGAGACCGAAAGGCGTCCCTTCGGGAAGATGGGGCGAGAGTTTCCCATCATTGGCCACGACGGCCAGGCGCTGCGGTTCATCCACGCCGTGAATGCGCCTGTAGGACACGAGCGCACGCGGCCATTGCTCGTTGTAGTTCGGATCATTTTTGATGAGCAGCATCTGGCCCGGCTCATCGATCTCCTTGCCATCCTTGATGAGATAGATGCCGCCGTCGATGGCCGGCTTTTTCATTCCGGCGTTGCTGTTGACCGGGCCGGGCGACCACACCGTGAGCAGATGATTGTCCGGCGCGCCCGAAGGATGTGTCACCTTCCCCACGCGCATCGAATCGGTCTTCGTCGAATCCGAAAGCGGCGCGGGCGCATCAAATGCGCGACTGAACCTCGTCAGCTTCTCCAGCCCCATCGGCGTAAAAGGGATCCGGTTGAAATCAGCGCCGTCATATGCGGCGGAGCGCGCATCCTTCACCGCCGCCGGCCCGAAGAAGGGTTCTCCCTTCGGCGCGTTGGCGGCGAGTTTGTAAAAGGTGCCGAAGCCCTCGTTGTTCAGGTTGTAGTATTCCTCCACGACAACATGCCCATCGGAAAGCTGCGTCATGAAATGATACGCGGTAGCGCCCGGCCCGAAGGCGCTGTGCAGCGGCGCCCAGTTGCTGCCGTCCGGGTGAATCGTCCACAACGCCCACAGCCGCAGATCGCGCAGCCCCTGCGATTCATAGCTGGTGAACATCACCCGGCCATCCTTCAGAATCGTCGGGTGCAGCGCGCTGTTGATATTCAGGTGGCCGATCATTTCGACATTGCCGCCGTCGTCGTCCATGATGAAGAGTTGCAGCGTCGTCGGCGTATACCCTTTCGTCGGAACAAACCCATTGCGGTTGCTGGTGAACATCACCTTCCCGCCCGGCAGCGGGCATGGCCCCAGATTGTAAACCCCCGGCGCCTTCACGCTCTTCGCGACGACCCCGGTGCTCGGCGTAAACACCTGTTGCGTCAACTGCACGACCTTGCGCGTCTTCACGTGAATCTTGAATGCGTCGGCGCTTTCCGAAACAAGCTTGTCGGACCCCGGCTTCCTGACGTTGCGGAAACTCGCATAGTAAACCCACTCCCCATCGAACGAGACAAACGGATCCGTAACCGCATCATCCCCCGCGGGGACAAGCACTTCCTCTTTCCCATCCGGGTGAAGCAGCATCAGATCGGACCCAGGCTCGCCGCGCAACGGGCTGAATACTTCCGTCCATGCAATCCCCTTATCGTCGCCCTTGCGCGGCGCGCGCACATAGACGATGGCGTAATCGTAATTGACCGAGGAGTCGGTGCTGATCGCCGGCGGATTGACGTTGAAAACGCGCGGCTTTTTCTCCTGCGCTTCCAGGGCGGAAGCGGCCGCGATGAAGACCATTGCCCTGCCCAGAACAGCAACGAACGTGTGTTTCATGGCCACCAACATACCGTGCGGCCATGAAACACACGATCTCTTTTCAGAGAAGACGGATTATTCGTTTTAGAAATCCAGTTCCCGCAGTCGTTCGATGCGGTCGCTGTGGGTTGGCGGCTTTGTCGTTTCATGATGGCGACAGGAATTCCCGGATGAACTCCTCCGGCGGGATCGGCTGCGGCTTGCAGCCCGCTGGCCTGCATCTCGCAGTGCCTTGAAGTGACGGACTTCGGTGATGAAGTATTCCGCGTCGGCGGCGACGGCGCAGTCGGCGAGATATGTCGTCGTCCGGATTGGCGGCGATGATGCGGAAATCGAACTGCGGGGTGCAGTGCCGGACGAAGCCGGATGCCGTCGCGAGATCGAGGAAGTTCATCACCTCCCGCGCAAACACCGGCCCATGCATCGCCGCCCCCACTTCCTCGCCTTCGAGCAGGATGGCTGTGGACAATGCGAGTTCGATCCGCCCGCCCATCAGCGCGACCGTAATTGCCGGAACCGCGACTTTTCTCCGAAAAGCTGAACGGGCGAATTCGGGTCAATGCAGTCAATCACGCCTGCGCGCGCCGCCGTGCGCGGACTTCGGCGATGATCTGCGGCAACCGTTCCATCACGCCCTTCTCGCGCATCTCATCCGCCATGCTGTCGAGGCGTCCGAGCGATTCCTCCATCCGCATCCGCAGAATCACGCGATGCACCGTCTCGATGCCGATGTCGTCCAGCGCATCCACTTCCCGATACACGAGCGGGCGCAGTTACTCGGGCGATGTCGTGCTGCTCATGCGCAGGACCTTTTCCAGATTGCGAATTGTGCCAACGCGAAACTCCAGGACGCAA
>JBBQII010000188.1:0-6943 GCA_038324795.1 Gemmatales bacterium | reverse complement strand
CTTCCGCAACCGGCCGGATGTCGGCCGCCGGGAGGCGAAACTTGACCTTCCGTGCTGGAATGCCGAAAGTTCCTTGACTTGCGCGATGGGCCGATTAGAGTAGGAAAAAATAAGGTTCGGGCTCCCACCCATGTCCGATCCGCGGTTGCTCCCACCCGAGTTCTGCTCTCCGCGAATAACCTGCCGTTGCCGGAACAAGAGTTCCCCGATGACCTCTCCCCGTTGGTCGTACTACTGTACCGCTTCATTGTTGATCGCTTATCTCTGTGTGCCATTGTCACACGGGGCCGACCCGGCTTCGTCGACATGGGCATACAAACACCAGGCGCGACCCGCGGTCCCGAACGTTCAACAGAAACCGTGGGTGCACAACCCGGTTGATGCTTTTGTGCTCAGCCGCCTCGAGCAAGCGGGGCTGAAGCCGACGCCGGCCGCCCAAAAGATCGTGCTCTTGCGACGTGTGACCTACGATCTGACCGGGCTGTTGCCCACCACCGCTGAATGTGCCGACTTCCTGCACGACAATCGGCCCGACGCGTACGAACGCGTTGTCGATCGTCTTCTGGCCTCCAATCGCTTCGGTGAACGCTGGGCGCAGCACTGGCTTGACGTGGTGCGCTATGCGGAAACAGAAGGATACAAAATGGATCGCCTCAGGCCGGAAGCGTTCCGCTACCGCGACTATGTAATCCGCGCATTCAACAGCGACATGCCCTACAGCCGCTTCCTGAGTCAGCAGATCGCCGGGGACGAGACGGAACCGACCAATCCGGACGCGATCGTCGCCACCGGCTTCTGGCGGCTGCACATGGAGGAGTCGAACGGCGACAACTACCGGCGTATCCGGCAGGATATCCTCGACGACAATACGGATACGTTCGCGTCCGCTGTGCTGGGGCTGACGTTCAGTTGCGCCCGCTGTCACGACCACAAGTTCGACCCGATCTCCCAGCGCGACTATTATCGCCTGCAGGCGTTTGTGTCGCCGATGATCCAACGCGACACGATTCCGCTGGGAACGGCGCAGGAGTTGGCGGATTATGCCGCGAAGCAGGCCGCATGGGAACGGGCAACCAGAAAACTTCGCGATGAAATTGAATTGCTGACGGCCGAGCATGCCCGCGCGATTTTCGAGGAGTTGCTGCCGGCGCTCGATGCCGACACGCAGAAGGCGCTGCGGACCCCCTTGACCGAGCGGACACCCCTACAGTCGCAAGTCGCCGCGCTTGCGGAGAAGCAAGTACTGATCCGTCAGTCACGCGCGTACCGCCGGCTGACGCCGGACAAGCGGGCCCACTACGACAACCTGAACAGGCAACTTGCCGAGTTTGACACGATGAAGCCCGCCAAGCTGCCGATGGCCATGTCTGTCGGCGATGTCGGTACCGACGTTCCGGCGACACACCTGCTGGGCGGCGGCAACTTCCTGCGGCCGCGCGATGAAGTCCAGGCCGGGTTTCCTTCGGCCATGGGTGATTTCAATGTCGCCGTGGTCGCCACCCCGTCGAGTACCGGCCGCCGGACCGCGCTCGCCCGGTGGCTTTTCCAGCCGGGGCACCCGCTGACGGGGCGCGTGATCGCCAACCGGCTCTGGCAGGAATACTTCGGTGAAGGGATCGTCGGCACGCCGAACGACTTCGGCAACATGGGCGAGAAAGCGACCCACCCCGCCTTGCTCGATTATCTGGCGAGCGAGTTGGCCGACAGCGGTTGGAAGCTGAAATCGCTGCATCGGCTGATCGTCACGTCGAACACCTATCGCCAAAGTTCGCTGACCGATGCGAACCCGACCGAAGACAGGGCCGAGCGCATCGACCCGGACAACGACCTGATCTGGCATTCGCAGTTGCGGCGGCGCGATGCGGAGTCGCTGCACGACATCACTCTGCAGGTGTCCGGACGTTTGAATGAACGTATGTTCGGCTTGAGCAGCCTTCCCGAATTGCCGGCCCCGGTGAATGAGAGCCGTTCGGCCTGGTATCCCGATGCAAGGGAAGAAGATCGTTACCGCAGGGCGATCTACATCACCGCCCGCCGTAACCTGGCGTTGCCGCTGCTGGCCGCGTTCGATGCCCCCGATCGTTCGGCCAGTTGCCCGACGCGATCAACAACGATCAGTGCACCGCAATCGCTGGTGATGCTCAACAGCAAGTTCACGCTTGACCAGGCGAGGCGATTGGCCGAACAATTGACGCAGAGTTGCGGCAGCGACCTGTCCGCGCTTGTTCGCGATGCCTATCAGGCTACCTACAGCCGTGAGCCGGCTCCGCAGGAACTGGCCGCCGCATTGCGATTCCTGGCCCGGCAGGCGCAAGTTGCCCGTTCTTCGCCCGTCATGATCAAGGGGGCCGAGGGTCGCCCGCCCGCCAGCCCGGCGGTGATCGATTTCTGTCATGCCCTGATGAACGCGGTCGAGTTCATGTACGTGGAATAAGTGATGCATCGGGCAGTAATTCATCCGTCGTTCGCGCACTCCCGCCGGGACTTCCTGTTCCGCGCCGGGGCGGGGTTCGGCGGTCTGGCGTTGACTGCCCTCACCGCCGGGGCCGCGGGTATGCGCCCCAGGGTACGCGGCCCGCTCGATCTGAGGCCGACGCACTTCCCGGCCCGCGCCCGCAACGTCATCTTCTGCTTCATGGATGGCGGACCCAGCCATATCGACCTTTTCGATCCGAAGCCGGCGCTGGAAAAGTATGCCGGTCAGCCGCTGCCCAAATCGGTGGTGCGACCCACGACGGCGATGGGCGTTACTGCCGGCAACCCCCTGCTGGCCTCGAAGCGGACGTTCAAACAGCATGGACAATCAGGGGCGTGGGTCAGCGACTGGTACCCGCAGATTGCATCATGCGTCGATGATCTCGCGATCATCCGCAGCTGCAAGGCGGAAGGAATCACGCATGTGGCGGGCGTCTGCCAGGCGAACACGGGCAGCATCCTGCCCGGGCGACCCTCTCTGGGCAGTTGGGCACTTTACGGCCTCGGCACCGAATGCGAAGACCTGCCGGCGTACGTTGTGCTGGCCGACTCATCACTCGATCCGCCGGGCGGCAACCGCAACTGGGGAACCGGCTTCATGCCGGCCAGTTACCAGGGCACGCGCTTCGCCGATGGTCCCTCGCCGATCCTGTTCTCGCAACCGCCCAACGATGTAACCGATGCCCGGCAGCGCTCGAAGGTCGAGTTCATCAACGAACTGAATCGCTCGTTCGCCGCCCAGCGGAATTCGCACGACGAGATCGATGCCCAGATTCGGTCACTGGAGCTGGCCTACCGGATGCAGAGCAGTGCCCCCGAAGTTGTCGACCTGGCCCGGGAGACGACCGAAACGCATCAGCTGTACGGCACGGATAAAACCGAAACGGAACGCAACGCGCGCAACTGCATTCTCGCCCGCCGATTGGTTGAACGCGGCGTGCGCTTCGTGCAGATCTACATGGGGGCGGGCAGCCGCTGGGACGCGCACAGCGACCTGGAAGGCAACCACGCGCAATACTGCCGGGAAAGCGATCGGCCGATCGCGGGCCTGATCAAGGACCTGAAACGCCGGGGATTGCTTGACAGTACGCTCGTGGTCTGGGGCGGTGAGTTCGGCCGGACGCCCATGAGCGAGAGCGGCAACGGCCGCGACCACAACCCGACCGGCTTCACGATGTTTATGGCCGGCGGCGGCATCAAGGGCGGCGTGGTGCACGGCAGCACGGATGATTTCGGCCTGTACGCCGTCGACAATCCGGCCCATGTCCACGACATTCACGCCACCATTCTGCACCTTCTGGGGCTTGATCACGAGTTGCTGACATTCCCGCACGACGGCCGTAATGAACGGCTGACTATTGTCGGCGGCAACGTGATTCGCGAGATTATCGGTTGACCCGGCCGCTAAGAATGAGCGCATACCCGTGAAGCCGCGACGCGTAGCGGGGCGCGCGGCTACGCGTCGCGGCTTCACGAACAATCCACGGCAAACCGCGCAATCGTTCGGAGTACCCCCGCCTTGGCGACATTGACTGATGTCTGGAAAGTGGTCCCGGCCCCGCGTCATGACGATGTCAAGGGCCAGCTTCAGCAGGACGAAATCCCCCTCGCCGTTCTGGAACCTGATCTCGATACGGACCTGAACTATGCCGCCAACCTGGTGGTGCTGACCGATCGTCGCATGCTGGCGAAGTCGGCCGGCAACTGGCAGTCGTGGGCACTGGCGGACGGTCTGGTGCTGGCTGTCTGCGAGCGCGGCGGCGTCGGCCTTCTCGATCTCACGAACACGGAAGCCCGGCTTGCCCACTGGCGGTTCACTGCCGCGCAGAGCGCGCCGGCTCATCGACTGGTACAGTGCTGGCAGGAAAGCCGATCGGACGAAGCGAATCCGGCAGAGACGTCCGCCGCGGTCTGCCCCAGTTGCGGCGGGGAACTCGACCCGGCCACGGGTAGTTGCCCGGCGTGCCTCTCCGCCACGGCTCCGCGATCACTTGCAACGCTGCTGCGGCTGGTCAAGTTCGCCAAGTTGCGAATGAAACTGATCATCGTCGGCTTTCTGCTGACGGTAGCCAGCACGGCCGCGGGACTGGTGCCGCCTTACCTGATGATGCCGCTGCTCGACGATGTGCTGATTCCGAAGCAGAACGGGCAAGCCGTTGAGTATTCGCAGGTCTTCTGGTACCTCGGCGGTTTGCTCGCGGCGGCGCTGATGGCCTGGGTTCTCGATTGGCGGCGTTCGTATGTGCTGGCCCGCATGGCCGAACAAGTCAGCGCCGACCTGCGCGGGCGCACCTATGCCCACCTGCAAAAGCTGTCGGTCGAGTTTTTCGGCGACAAGCGCACCGGTGATCTGATGTCGCGCGTCAGCACCGACACCGATCGCATCTGCAACTTTCTGTCGTCGCAGCTGGTCAACTTCGGCAGCGACATCCTGATGATCATCATGACGGCAATCGTGTTGTTCACGATCGACCCGCTGCTCGCGCTGGCAACGCTCGTGCCTTTCCCGTTCATCGCCTGGGTCGTGTATGTCGCGCGAAAGCGGCTGTTTCGCGGCTACCGCCTCGCGGGGGTCGCCTGGGCGGACATGCATAGCGTTCTGGCCGACACCATCCCCGGCATCCGCGTGGTGAAGGCGTTCGCGCAGGAGAATCGCGAGGTCGAGCGCTTCGATACCAGCAACAACCGCGTCGTTTCCATCAACGACCGTGTCAACCGCGTCTGGTCGCTGTTCACGCCGACGGTCACGCTGCTGACGACCGCGGGGCTCCTCGTCGTCTGGGCGTATGCGTCGTACCGCGTGTTCGACCACGTGATCACGGTCGGTGTACTGACGGCGTTTCTCGCGTATGTGTCGCGGTTCTACGCGCGCATGGAATCGATGATGTACATCTTCTCGTCAACGCAGCGCGCGGCCGCGAGTGCCCAGCGCATCTTCGAGATTCTCGATCGCGTGCCCAGCGTGCCCGACCCGGTCAAGCCGCAACCGCTGATCAAGCCGAAGGGGGACATCGCTCTGCGCGGCGTGCGTTTCAAGTACGGCACGCGTGAAGTGCTGCACGGCATCGACCTGTCGATCAAGTCGGGCGAGATGATCGGCCTCGTCGGCCCCAGCGGGGCGGGCAAGAGCACGCTGATCAACCTGATCTGCCGCTTCTACGATGTGGCCGCGGGTTCGATCATGGTGGACGGGAAAGACATCCGCTCGTTCTGCGTCAACGACTACCGCCAGCATATCGGCATCGTGCTGCAGGAACCGTTCCTGTTCTACGGCACGATCGCGGACAACATCGCTTACGGCAAACCCGGAGCCACTCGCGAGGAGATCGTGGCGGCGGCCCGGGCAGCGCGGGCGCATGAGTTCATCCTGCGTCTGCCGGATGGATATGATTCGTTGGTAGGCGAACGCGGCCAGACGCTCTCCGGTGGGGAACGCCAGCGCATCTCGATCGCGCGGGCACTGCTGATCGATCCGCGCATTCTGATTCTGGATGAAGCAACTTCATCGGTCGATACCGAGACCGAACGTGAGATCCAGGCGGCCCTCGAGACATTGATTCAGGGGCGCACGACCATCGCCATCGCGCATCTCCTCAGCACATTGCGGCGGGCCAACCGGCTGGTGGTGCTGGAACACGGCGAAGTGGCTGAGATCGGCTCGCACGAAGAGTTGTTGAAGAAGAACGGCACCTACGCCCGGTTGCACCAGGCACAGATCGACATGGTGCAGGGGCATTTCGTTTGAAAGCGACCGGCTGATGGCAACGCATACGTTCACACTGCATCACGATGCTTTCGGCAGGCTGGTTCTCACCGATGCCGCGGGGAAGGCGCACGTTGGCGTCGAGCCGATCCGCAGTTTCCCCATATCTAACCCGCATCAGGGGATTTCGATCTGCGATCCGCAAGGTCGCGAAGTCGCCTGGGTCGACAACGACAGCGATCTTGCGCCCGAAGTCCGTTCGACGCTGTTGAAGGACCTGGCCCGGCGCGAGTTCACGCCGATACTTCGGCGGATCATCCGTATTTCGTCATTCATCGAGCCGGCCGACTGGCTGGTGGAAACCGATCGCGGTACGACGACCATCCGGCTGAAAAGCGATGAGGATGTCCGCCGCATGCCGAACTTCCGGGCGATGGTCGTTGACGCCTACGGCACGCGCTATCTGGTGCCCGACACGCGCTCGCTGGAACCCGCGACCGGTAGGATCCTCGAACGGTATCTGTAGGCGGATCAGTTCGGAACGCTTAGGGCCTTGTTTCTCTTCAGCGAACTCTTCAGCAGCTTTCGCAATGCCGTCAAATGGATGTCCGCCAGTCGCTTGATGTAGACGCAGCCTTTGCCGTGCCTGACGTCGCCAAGGGCTGCCACTTCCGCTTCGCTGTCGCACAGTCCCGCGTTCAGATAGAGCGTGATCACATCTTTCCGGGAAGCGAAGCCGAGAAAGAAGGTATCCCCCTCGTGGCC
>JBBQII010000187.1:0-6961 GCA_038324795.1 Gemmatales bacterium | reverse complement strand
CACTTCGTGATTCCCCCGGCCGCATCTTCGAGATGGATGATCTGCACGTTCGGCCCCGCGTCGAGAGGCATCCGCGCAAGGAAACGCTTTGAAGTGATGATCACATCCAACTTGGTTTGCGCGATGGCGGAGCGGATGGCGTCGATGCCCGAGGTGTAGTTGAGATCGACCGACGTTCGCCGCAGCAGGCTCAGGGCGATGTTGGCCAGTGCCCCGCCGACGCTCGACGGCAGCCAGATGCCCACGTTAGCCTGCTGGCCGATCCGCGGCCGCAGCCAGCGACTGATGAGGATGGCCCCGACCAGTGATTTCAGGTAGTTCAGCACGCGCGGCTTGGGTGTGCTGGTGTCGATCAGGCAGGGGCGAAACATCTGCCGGAACCGTGCTGCCACCCGGACGAAGTGCCGATGCACCGGCATGCTGCGGTCGCCGTCGCGCAGGGCCGTATCGGCCGAGAGTTCCTGGATCTTCAGGCGCACGACCGGGGCTTTCACCGTCTTCGGCAACGGTTCGCCGACCATCACGGTCGCCGGGTAGGGGATCCGGTGGGGCCACTTCCAGACCACCTTGCCGCCGCGATAGCTGAAGATGCTGCCCCAGAGTTGACTGATGCAGATCGGCACGATCGGTACGGCCGACTTCGCCTGCTTGATGATCCGTTCAAAGCCGCGATGGAAAGGCAGCATCGTGCCGGTGCGCGTCAGTCGGGCTTCCGGGAAGATGCAGATGGCCTCGCCGCGATCAAGGGCATCGCTCACCTGGCGCAGGGCGGTGACGATCGCCTTGGGTCCTGCCGTGCCGTCGACCGGGATCGACCGGGTGACGCGCATGAACAGGCGTAACATCGGGTTTCGTGACCAGCCGGCCCACGCGACAAAGCGCACTTTGCGCGGGCAGGCCACCCAGATCAGCATCCAGTCGATGTAACTGACGTGATTGCAGACGAGCAGCACCGGCCCGGTCCGCGGGATCCGTTCGCGATTGTAGACGCGCAGCCGGTAGACCGTATGCGTGACCAGCCACCAGACCGGCCGCATGATCACGCCCGGCCAGATCAGGGCGACGGCGATGTACGCTGCCAGCGTGGCCAGCGGCAGCAGCAGATCGATGTACTCGAATGCGTTGGGGTTCGTCAGATATGCCGGCAAAACGGTGAGCACGCGTGGAGCCTCCTGTCCGTGACGTACCGGTCAGTCAGGTTGCCGAATCCACCTTTGGCGGCCACTTTCGTGGAACACGCGTCTCGCGTGTTCGTCCATCAAGCACGCGAGATGCGTGCTCCACGATCGCATGGCGCGCGACGCTGGCGTTCACGACCTGCCGGCCAATAGCGTAAACAATACAGTCCGGGCGAAACCTTGCAAGGCGACATGCATCTCCGCTCGAATCGTACACGATGACTCGTACGCTACGGCAGACCCGCGTCCGGCCCCATACAATAGACTCGGGTCATCATTCCCTTCGAAGGGCCTTCTCCGTGTCGCAAGAACGTATCAGCGAGTATCTCACGCAGTTCGCTCAAACGCGGACGCAGATGCTTGAACAGCTTCGCAAGGTGGTCGTGGGCCAGTCCGAAGTGATCGAGCAGATCATGGCGGCCATCTTCACGCGCGGCCACTGCCTGCTCGTCGGCGTGCCGGGCCTGGCAAAGACGCTGATGGTCTCGTCGATCGCGCAGATTCTCGATGTCAACTTCAAGCGCATCCAGTTCACGCCCGACCTGATGCCCTCGGACATCACCGGCACTACCATCCTTGATGAGAATGAGGAAGGCAAGCGCGAGTTCCGGTACGTCAAAGGGCCGATCTTCACGAACATCGTTCTGGCCGACGAAATCAACCGCACCCCGCCGAAAACGCAGGCGGCCCTGCTGCAGGCGATGCAGGAACGCGAAGTCTCCGCCGGGCAGGAAACCTACAAGTTGCCCGATCCGTTCTTCGTCATCGCCACGCAGAACCCGATCGAACAGGAAGGGACTTACACGCTGCCCGAAGCGCAGCAGGACCGCTTCATGTTCAACGTGAAGGTCGACTACCCGGCCATCGACGAAGAGAAACGCATCCTGTCGATGACCGCGCGCGATGAAGTCAACGAGATCCAGAAAGTGCTGTCCGGTAAGGCGATCCTCAACCTGCAGAAGCTGGTGCGCAGCGTGCCGGTCGGCGACTTCGTGATCGACTTCGTGACACGGCTGGTGCGCGCTTCGCGGCCGAAGGACCCGTCGGCCCCGGAGTTCGTCAAGAAGATGGTCGACTACGGCGCGGGCGTACGGGCCGGGCAGTACCTGATCCAGGCGGGCAAAGCGTTCGCCGCGATGGACGGCCGCTTCAGCGTCGCACTCGACGACATCCGCAAGGCTGCTCCGCCGGTCCTAAGGCACCGCATCGCCACCAACTTCCAGGCGCAGGCGGAAGGCAAGACCAGCGAAGACATCATTGCCGAACTGCTCAAAACCGTCGGCGACCCCGAACCGCCGAAATACGGCGCGAAGAAGCGACTGTAGCCATCGCAATGGAGCCGCGCACAAAGTAGGCGGTCGACGTTGGCCGCCTACTTCGTGCGCGGCTCCTGGGAGCCTCCCATGTGGTATCGCGTCTTCTGCCGTGGCGAAAGTCGACTGCCGCCGGCAGAGATTCTCGAGTTTCTGCACACTCACGGAATCCCGGCCACCGGGAACTTCCGCGGCGACGACCTCGGCTGGACTGGGGCGGAGTTCTCCTACGGAGTCGGGTCGCCTGTTTATGTTGAGCGTTTTCTGGCGAAGGAAGACAGCCTCCGCGATGACTTGAACTCATGGGCGGCCTTCCTGGAAACGTGCGACTACAGTCCCAACCACGAAATGCTGATGGAACGCGTGATTCAGTCGAAGCAGATGCTGACACTGCGCAAGCCGATCGATCACGCGGACGAGATCAGCCTCGACAAGCTGTGCCTGATGATCTGCCGCCATTTCGCGGAACAGGCCGACGGCATCTACCAGGTCGACGACGATGGCTGGTACGACGCGAACAGTGGGATGCTGCTGAAAGAGTACTGAGAAGCATGCCCCTGTTTGGGCGAGTTGTATTGCCAGCCAGTCAACACCCGGAGTTCCCCACATGTCCGAATCGATGGTGCCCCCCAATCCCGGGTTTCTATGCATCGGTGCTGCCCGCGCGGGAACGTCGTGGCTGCATCGCAATCTGAAGAAGCATCCGCAGGTTTGGCTGCCGCCGCTCAAGGAACTGCACTACTTCGACTTCCAACGGCGCGGCGCGAAGGACTACTACCCGATCCCCAACACGAACGTGTGGGGCATGGGCTGGAAGTGGTACCTGCGTCACTCGGCCGGGCTGATGAAACGGCTGCTGACGTTCCGAGTCCGATTTAGATGGGCAATGCACTACATCTTCGGCCGGCGCAGCGATCGCTGGTACCAGAAGCTGTTTCGCCCGGATCGGCTCTCCGGCGAGATCACTCCCAGCTACATGCTGATGCCTGAACATGTCGTGCGCGATGTGCATGCCATGAACCCGGCCATGAAAATCATCATCTTCCTGCGCAACCCGGTGTCGCGTGCCTGGTCATCGGTGCGGAAGCAACTGGGGCCGAACGTCGCCGAAACGACCGACGAGCAGATTTTGAAGATCGCCGAATCGCCGCAGATCATCATGCGCAGCGGCTATAAACCGGCGATCGAAACGTGGCGGAAGGTGTTTGGCGAATCGCAGGTATTCGTCGGCTTCTTCGACGACCTGGCCGCCAAGCCTCGCGACTTGCAGCGTTCGATCCTTCAGTTTCTGGGCGTCGACCCCGGCGATCAGCACATTCCGGACGACATCGACAAAGTGGTGAACTCCGGCCCGAAGCGCGACATGCCCGAGCACCTGCTACCGCGCCTGTACAAGCCGTACCTGGAGTCGCTGCGCGAACTGGAACAGTACATCGGCGGACCCGTCGGCAATTGGCGGGCGAAGGCGGAAGAGGCGGTTGGGCGTTGACAACAAAGCGTGAACCGCCAAAAATGTCAGGGCAGAAGTGACGATATGCGGTGAATTTGAGGATAAGCGATGGTAGTGGCTCTCGATCAGCAATTGGAAGCGGCACTTAACGGACAGGCTCGACGAGAAGGGATATCGCCCGAAGAGTGCGTGGTGAAACTCCTCAGCGCCCGGTTTACCTTGGCCGATAAGCGGCTGGCACCTCGCGATGAGTGGGAATGCGATCTGTTGGCCGCAGCGCGTCCATGGGGCGTGTCGTTCTCTGACGCTGTACTGAGCAGCGAAGGGCTTTACGACTGATCGAGTCGAGATTCAGTTTCAGCAAATTGCAGTCACTTCGCTTCCAGCTTCTTCGACAGCACCAGCGACCGGGCGATCCCTTCCACATCACGCACCAGCGCTTCGCGGTCGTTGTAGATCAGTCGGCCTGCGAACGTCGCCCCGCCGTTTGGCTGGCGTGCGACCAGGTAATCCATGATCACACGCTGATTGGCGACTTCCGACTCGATCGCGAATTGATCGAGTTCGTTCGGTGCGTTGCTGAGCCTCACCGGTTGTGTGGTGCGGTGGATGGTCGATTTCTGCTGCTGCAGGTAGCCCTGCGCTTCCTTCAAATAGTTCGCGGCATGCGGGACGCGGGTGCCGGGTTCCAGCGAGATCAGCAGGCCGCTGCCGCCGTTTTCATCCAGCGTGATCTGCCCCTTCTGCACCCGGCCCAATCGCCAGCGGCGCGGGTACGTGAAGCGCACGCCGGCGTCAGCGTCATCGAACAGGAGTTGCGTGTTCTCGATGGTCGGGTCGAGCTTCACGCGGGCCAGGGCCTCGTTGGTGAGGGCGGCCGAACGCGGGTTCAATTGGCGGATCATCACGAACTCGCCGGAGAACTGGCCGTTCACTTTGCCATTTTTGTCGAGCAGGAAGTGTTCGCCGTTGATTGACAGGTAGCTGATGTACTCGCCGCGGATGTCGTAGTAGAGCCGGCACGAAAGCCGCTGGCGGTTCGGGCCATCTTCGTTGACGCCTTCGAGATCGCCGGCCAGCGTGATGTGGGCCAGTTGCCGACCGCCATGCGTTTCAACCGCTTCAAACTTTCCTGTCAGGCCGCCGCGTTCGATCTTGTCCATGTCGGTCAGTTCCGCCACGGCCTCATCGCTGACGCGCCAGGTTTCGCCCGGCTTGGTGGCACGGTCGGGCAGCAGGCCACTTAACCAGGGGACGAAGACATCAGTGCGCAGCATGTCGATTTCGCCCCACAGCAGCGGTCCATCGGGGGAGAAGCTGACTTTCGCGCCGGGCCGTTTCATCACGACGATGCGCTTCACTTCGGGCCGCAGGGAGATCTCCTGCAGGCGGTCGCCCGTTTGCCGGCGGAAGTCGATCGACTTGTATTGGCGGATGGTCTTCTTCGCCGCGGCGTTGCCTTCGAGCGTCAGCACGCGTTCGTCGTAGTCGATGCTGCCGCGGCCGGTCATCTTCACCAGTTCCGCTGGCTTGTCCTTATCGACGGGGATCGTCAGTTCGCCGCGAAGGTCAACGCGAGTGGTCACATGGTACTCGTGGCCGGGGTCGAACCGTTCGCGAAGCATGACCGCCTCCTGCGCAGGCAGCAGGCCGGGAAGGGCGATCGTGACGAAGAAGCAGAACAAGCGCATGGCCGGTACCGTAAGTCTGGGTAGCGGAGAGTAATCTGACCATTTTACTCCGGCACCCGTCCGCTTTTCGGCGCAAACTGCATAGACCCTTAGCATTTCACTGGTGAAACGGGAGAATGTGCGGAAGTTGCGGGATGGCAGGAGTTTGCGGTTGACCATGTGCAATTCTGGCAAACGCGGATTGCAATTTTGAACAGCAAACGTGTAAAAATGTCCATGTGAACAATTTACCAGTTTCTGATGCGGTGCGAAGATTTCACCGGGCGATCAAAAAGGCCCGGTAAAGTCACCCCAGAACGGTCTGTTTGAATCGGGGCGAGAGGCTTCGCCCGGGATGTCCGGTTTCAGGTGTCTTCGGTCTGCGATTTGCGATCAGTCAGGTGTCCGCCCGAAACGAAACGTGCGAGCGTAATCTTTTCAGTCGAATCTACGCAGAACTACGTGGAAGTACGTGTTGTACGATCAACTTTCCGAACCTTTTGTTGTGTAAGGATTCTCTGTACTGCGGTGTATCTCACAGTGTCGGTTTCAGGGACATCATTACTTTAATTCTTTTTCCTGAAACGCGAACTACCTGAAGTGCGGAAGTGCTGACGGAGGGCAACGGCTGAGACAGTGCCGAATGCCCGCAGGAAATGGGAGACGACGGATCGTGAGCGACTTCATCCAACAAGCCCTGAAGCAGTTGACTGACCAGCAAGTTCGCTTTGCGCCCCCGGCCCGCCGGCGGGAGCAGGTGGCCCGTGCTGAGAAGCTGCTGCTTGAGATCGATGTCGCGAAGCAATATCCGTATGCGTTTGTCTGTTACCGAATCACGGACTATCGATCTGATGGGTTCGCGGATCTGTTGATTCCGGGCGGGGAACTGAAGCAGGATCTGCTGAGGTTCATCAAGAAGGTCGAGCGGTCAATCCCCGCTTTGCCGATCGAGCAGGCGCTGGAACCGATGCTGACTCTCGAGCAGATCAGCAAGCAGTTCAACGTCTCCACCAAGACGGTTAGCCGATGGCGTGAGCGTGGCCTGGTCGGGCAACGCGTGATTGTGCGTGGCCGTCGGCAACTTGCCTTCGCGAAGTCGAACGTCGAACAGTTCCTGGCGACCCACCAGGAGCGGGTTGAGCGAAGCGGCCGTTTCTCCCACCTCACCGAGGAGGAGAAAGAGGAAATTCTTCGCCGGGCCCGGAGGTTGTCCCGCGCGGGTGCGTGCCTCACCGAGATCAGCAAGCGGATTGCCCGCAAGCTGGGTCGCTCGGTCGAGACTATCCGCACCACGATCAAGAAGTTTGATCGCGACCACGCGGACAAAGCCATCTTTCCGGGCGCGACAGG
>JBBQII010000186.1:0-6984 GCA_038324795.1 Gemmatales bacterium | reverse complement strand
CGAAGTCGATGCCCGGCTGGTTCGGGTTCAGCTTGGCCTTCATCCAGTGGCTGCCTTCGTACTCGTACCAGGGGCCGCCGAACTTATCGTAGGCGGGCGTCACATCGCCGATGGCCAGGTAGTTGGTGAAGATCAGTGCCGCGATCGGCACCAGCGCGGCCGGCACGTAGAAGATCAATCCCTTCGAGCGGTTGAACATGACGAACAGCCCGAGCGCGGCCGTAAACGACGCGGCCGGCAGGTCGAGCGCGAAGGCCAGCCCGGCAAAGAAGCCCGAGATTAGCAACTGAAGCGGCGTGAACGGCGACGACTCGGTCGAGCGCCCGCGTAGCAGCGGGTACACGGCAAAGAGCACGCAGCATGCGGCCGGCGTGTGGTTGTTCAGCGTAACCGCGAACGTCGTCAGGAACGTGCCGAAGCAGGCAGCGGTGTAGACGAACAGTCGGCCCCAGTCGGTCGTGCCGTATTCCTCGAGCAAGTTCGAAAGCAGACGCAGGAATATGATCAGCGGCAGCAGGTTGAACGTCAGCAAAATCGTACAAACCACCGGCCAGCGGTATTGCGGTTCCTGCAGCGTCCAGCCCAATGACTTGTTCAGCAGCCAGTACTCGCCCGCCACCAGACAGGTCAGCAGTGGCGGCTTGCTGGAGTAGAACAGTTCGGTTTCAGGGTTCTTGACGAAGTCAACCGACTTGTAGCCATCAGTAAAGCCGATCCCCTCGTCGCGGTACCCGGTGGGCGATGCCGGATCCACGACGCGCTTGCCGATGACAAACGAACCTTCTTCGACGAGGGCCCGCACGGTCGCCCAGCGCGAGCGATCATTGGAACTGAACGTGGGCATTTTCTCCGGCCGATCCTTCGGCCACGCACGCACGGCAACGCTGGGTTCATAGACCAGTTCCACCCCGATAATCCGCGCCGTCGCCGTCCCGGCAGTGACGACGAGAAGCAGGGTGTAGACTGCACGTCGCATTTCGGCAACAGTTGTCGTCGAAGTTGAAGATGGTTCGCTCATGAAGATTGACCACTGATGTCACGGATATAACGGATGGCACAGATAAAGAACAAACTGAGCAATTTACTACCTGACGACTCGCCACCACTCGAGGCGAGAGTTCTCGAAATTGAGCAGTAACGCAAGCTTCAATTCGGTGATTTGCAGGTATCCAAGCATCTGGGCGGTCATCGTCTCGTTAAACGCGGTTACTACTTTTGTTCGGCGATTACCAGGTCATCGACGATCAAGTCCGGAATCAGGGTGCCGACGGGCAACCCGTCGTAGTGAACAATAAATCTCTTCTGCTGCTCGATTCGGTGACCCCGCTTCGTGAGTTCGATGACGAGTGCATTCTCGTAAATCTTCTCATCGAAACCCGGCTTCAGTGTGTTCAAAACGGTCATTGCCTCGCCAATGATCGACTTGCTCAACTGCTCATGAATTAATCCGTTTTCCATGAAATCGCCCTTTGTCGTTGTGCAGAGCCAGGACTTCAAGTCACGCATCATGTTCCGTGCGGCCCTTTTGAACGCCAGGCATATCCGGGATTTCTTCCGCAGAAGGTCGCTGATGCGAAACGAATTTCCCCATTGCTTTCATCAGTGCTATCCGTCCTATCAGTGCCATCCGTGGTAAATCTTTCAGACTATGTCTCTCTACTTCGCTGAGTTGCTTATTCCTGATGGGTCATGCCCTCCCCCCGCTTCTTCCGCGATGCTGTAGCCGTCCTGGTTGCGGCTTTGGTAGGCGGTCATCAGTTCGGCGAGGATGCCCATCGAGAAGAGTTGTGCCCCCAGCAGGACGCCGCCGAGCGAATAGATCATCAGCGGGCGGTTGTGCAGCGGCTCGAACGGGGCCTCCGGGTAGACGGCCCGGATGATCCAGGTGATCGCCAGATAGAACAACCCCAGCATGCCCATGCCAAAACTGAATAGTCCCACACTTCCCAGGAAATGCTGTGGCCGTTGACTGAAGCTGGTGATGAACTTCACCGTCAGCAGATCGAGAAATCCCCGCATGTATCGGCGGAAGCCGTACTTCGACTTGCCGAACTTCCGCGCGCGATGGTTGATTACCAGTTCGCCCACACTGAAGCCGCGCGCGGCCGCCAGCACGGGGATGAAGCGGTGCAGTTCGCCGTACAGGCGCACTTCCTGCAGCACTTCGCGCCGATAGCACTTCATGCCGCAGTTATGATCGTGCAGGTTGACGCGCGTCAGCTTGCCGACGAGCCGGTTGAAGATCCTGCTGGGGAGCACCTTGTAAAACGGGTCGTTGCGCTTTTTCTTCCACCCGCTCACGACATCCAGGCCGCTGTCGATCATGCGGATGAAATTCGGGATCTCCTGCGGATCGTCCTGCAGGTCGGCATCCATCGTCATGCAGATCGGCCCACGAACTTCCTTGAATCCCGCGGATAGTGCGGCCGCCTTGCCAAAGTTCGTGCGGAACCGCAGCGCCCGGACACGCGCATCCTTTGACGCAATCGCCTTGATGATCTCCCATGACCCGTCGCGACTGCCATCATCGACGAAGATGATTTCGATCTTCAGCCCATGCTGAACGGCCGCGGCATTGATCTCGCGGTGAAGCTGTTCGAGGCTGTCAACTTCGTTATAGACCGGCACGACAATCGAGATCAGCCGCGGCACCGTGGCCGGTGCCTGCGGGTCGACGGCAAGCTCACTCATGACACGCTCTCCTCGGCCGGCACCAGCACGGGGCGATGGTCGGCCGGGATGAAGCGATACAGCAGCACCGCAAGGATCACTTCCGCCACCGTCCAGATCAGCCGCAGCACCAGCGTGACCACAACGGCCAATCCCGCAGCCACATCGGGCGATGTTCCCCCGGTGATCAGTTCCCCGGTCAGCAATGCGGCCAGCACCCCTTCCCGTGCGCCGACGCCGCCGGGCAGGAAGAACATCACGAAGCCGAAGATGTAGGCGATCGCGTTAATGGCGGTCAGCTTCAGCAGGCTTTCCCCGTCGAGTGCCGGCGGTTGCGGCAGGACCAACTGCATCGTCATCCACAGGCTGATGCCGAGGATAAAGTAGCCGATCGCCGCCTGGATGTACCCCTGGACGAGCAGCAGCAAGTTGAAGTTGATGATCGTTTCCCCGTCCGGACCGCGGCGGGCGCGGGCGATCTGCACGATCACCTGATGCATCAACGCAAGCCCAAGGGGTACCAAGGCCACGACGAACAGAGCCACGTCGACCGCCTTGGCGTACTTGGCGGCGTCCTGATCGAACTGCAATTTCGACATCAGCAGGGCACCCACCAGCGCCCCGGCCCCCATCGAAGTCAGCGTTTCGTAGGTGGCCGTCATGCCGACGATCGCTTTGTCCTTCTTCGACGCACCGAGGATCGCGATGCGGATGAAAATCACCCAGACCTTGCCCGGGATGTATTTGCCGTACTGGCTGATGAAATAGGCCCGTAAGCCGGTCGGGTAGCGGGCCGGGAAGCCCTGCTGCCGCAGCAGCATGACCCAATACGACGCCCAGATGGTGTGTGCCGCGAGGTAGAGCAGCCCCGCGGGCAGCAGCCATTGCACGCGGAACGCGTAGTCGATTTCGCGCAGCTCGGGCTTGCGCAGGATGTTGAAAAAGTGCCAGCCGACAGCGATGATGACGATGGCCGGCAGCACATACCGCACGAACGCCCGGCCGACCTGCTTCCATTTCTGCATGCGGGCCATTGTAGGAGCCGTATGCGGTCCGTGGTCAGTGGGTGGTTTATTTCGAATCGCCCGGACCGTAGAATGGTCTACCTTCCGGTATCCTTCCCGCCATTGATCGAGTACTCATCATGCGTCAACCGGTTTGTCTCGCCTTGCTGTTTCTGGCCTGCCCCGTGATCGCCGCGGAGAACTGGCCCCAGTTTCGCGGCCCGACGGGCGACGGCCACTCGACTGCCAGGGGATTGCCAACCACCTGGAGCGAAAAGGAAAACATCCTCTGGAAGGTGCCGATTCACGACAAGGGCTGGTCATCGCCGGTTGTGTGGGGCGACCGGATCTGGCTGACCACAGTGAAGGAGCAGTACGCCACCGATGCCCCGAAGGAGAACGCCGCCAACAAAATCCCCAAGCCCGATTGGATCGAGATGTACGCACTGTGCATCGACAAGAACACCGGCAAAGTCATCCACGACCTGATGCTGCGCAAGCAGATGAAGCCCGACTACTGCCACAGCTACAACAGCTACGGCACGCCGACACCAGTGATCGAAGAGGGGCGAGTTTACCTGCACTTCGGCTCGCACGGCACATTCTGCGTCGACACGAAGTCCGGCAAGACGCTCTGGGAACGGACCGACATCGACTGCGACCACTGGCGCGGGCCTGGCTCGTCGCCGATCATCTTCGAAGACAAACTGATTCTGACGTTCGACGGGCACGACAAACAGTTCCTGACCGCGCTCAACAAGCAGGACGGCAAGACGGCCTGGTTCAAGGACAAGAAGATCGCCTACACGACGACCAACGGCGATTTGAAGAAGGCCTACTCGACACCCACCGTAATCACGGTCGACGGCAAGCCGCAACTGATCAGCCCCTCGGCCGAGGCCACCGTCGCTGTTGATCCCAACACAGGCGATGACATCTGGCGCATCCATCATGGCGGCATGAACGCGGCCTGTAAGCCGGTGTTCGGCCACGGACTGATCTTCCTGTCGAGCGGGCACACTGCCAACGTGCTCGCGGTCAAGCAGGGCCAGGCGGGCAAGCTCGCACCCGAAGCAATCGCATGGAAGACCACGAAGGCAGGCCCGTCGCGGCCTTCGTTCCTTCTGGTGGGTGATGATCTGTTCACCGTCAGCGATAATGGCTTTGCCTCATGCATTGACGCGAAGACAGGCAAACAGCACTGGCAGGAACGTTTGAGCGGAGCGTTTTCATCGTCGCCCACGTTGTCCGAAGGGAAGATCTACATCAGCGATCAGGATGGCAAGACACACGTCATTGCCGCTGAGAAGGATTACAAATCGCTGGCAGTAAACACGCTGGATGCCGGCGTGATGGCCTCCCCCGCAATGGTGGACGACGCGATCTACCTGAGGACTAAGACGCATTTGTATTGCATCAAGAAGAAGTGACGGCTCGCGATGAGTCGGCAGGTAGCCCGGTTGCGGAGCAACCGGGCTACCATAGCGAAGTGGGATAGCGACATAGTCGGCGACAGCACGGCGAAGTACTCATCACGTTACCGGTTCGCGTTGGGCAACTGTCAGCAATTCGCTATCATGGGATGCAGTTGGCTCCCCCGCGGCTTCCCGCCTGTTAGTGTGTTTCATGCCGAAACCGATCCGACCGTCGCAGCTTGCCGGCCTGCTGATGCAGCATCGCACGTCGCTGTATGCCTACATCTTCTCGTGCGTTCGCAATCACGCGGATGCCGAGGATATCCTGCAGAATGTGTCGGTGGCTGCGATGGAGTCGTACCGTCAGTTGCAATCCCAAGAAGGATTTCTGCCCTGGGCGCGGGAGATCGCACGCCGGCGCGTCCTTGCGCATCATCGGCAATCGCATCGGCAGCAGCCGTTCGACCCGGAGTTGGTGCAGGTGCTTTCCGAAGCGGCCGAGCGCGTGGAAGAAGCGGAACCGGCGTCGGACCATCATGTGGCGCTGCTGTCGTGCCTGGAAGGGTTGCCGCCGGAAAGCCGAAAGTTGATCTCGGCCCGGTACCGAGATCGCGGTGGCGATGCGAACGAACTGGCCAACCGCTTCGGGCACAGTGTGCAGTCGATCTACGCGCGCATCAAGCGCATCAAGCTCGCGCTTCGGCATTGCGTTGAGAAGAAACTGGCGAGGGAACTATAAACTCATCGCCAGATCGTAGATCTCTTCCGCGTCAAAGACCTGATCGTTGCGTTCGAACATTGCGGCGATGGCAGCGCGGTGGATCTTCATCTTGGTGCCGCCGACGCCGATAGCGCCGTAGCAGACGGTGTTGTCTCGAGTGACCGCCTTGTCGAAAACTTCAATCCCTTCAATGCCGACGGGCGGCACGGCGTTCAAATCGATCGCGACGCGCAGGTCGGGGCACGCGGAGCGAATCTTATGCGGCAGCAGCACTGCCCCGGCGGCTCCCGCGGCAATCACCAGGTCGCGTCCTTCGATCGCCTTGGGCCCATCGGACGACGACATGGTCGATACCGCTTCCATTCGCGCGCTCGGCAGTTTCGCTTTGATTCCCTTGCAAACCGCTTCGGCCCGCGCAACCTGCCGCGAACCGACACGGACATGGGCTCCCACTCGGGCCAGCAGCAATGCGGTACGTTGCCCCACGGGGCCCGTACCGCCGAGTACCAGCGCCTGCGCGCTGCAGACATCCATATGTCGGGTGGCGGCCCGTACGGCCGCGGCGGCCGTCGTGTTCGAGCCGTTTGAGTCGAGCATCACGGAGACGCTGAGGCCGGTGCGTTTGAAGACATCGCGCACCGCGGCCAGCATCTGGTCGCCGATGGCTACATCCGATCCGCCGATGAAGATCGCAGTACGATGCAGTTCGTGTGGCCCGCGTGTGAAAATGGCACCATGAACCAGTCCCTCGATCTGGTCGAGTGTCACGTTGCCGTAGCTGAACAGGTGATCGACCCCGGCATCGCTGGCCACGACGCGGTCGAACACCGACGGCTGCGGATCACTGTCGAGCTGAATGAGGATCTTCGGCTTGTCCATCTGATGTCCAATGCGGAATCGTTCGCATGCGGAATTGAGAATGCGGAACTCAGAAAGAAGATGGCGGCATGAACGTGGAGACGGAATGCGAAAGTCAATTATCTGAATTCCGCGTTCCGCGTTCCGCGTTCCGAATTATTCGAATGGGTGCTTGGTTTCCTTCTTCGCGATGATCTCGTCGATCTTCGGCTCGTTGGCCATGGCGCGCTTGATGGAGAGCTTCACGGCTTCGTAGTTGTTCTTGTAGATCTTGGCGTTGCTGTTGGCGCTGCCGGCAATGAACACGCCGCAGACG
>JBBQII010000185.1:0-6989 GCA_038324795.1 Gemmatales bacterium | reverse complement strand
TGGGTTCACAAAACTTCGACGATGTAAGTAGTCATCCAGATATCGATCTGGCGGAAACTTGACTTCAGTTTCACCTTGTATTAGTCGAAGAACTGTCGGTTCTCAGTAGTGTCTGCCACGTCAACAAACACGCGGACGAGGTCATCTTGATAAGACTGGCCTTCATTCTGCCAAAGTCCTCGAATGATCTGTGTTTCACAAGACACGGCCCCAAACTGTCGTTCGAGGTCGAGCAACGCGTCGACAATGATTTCGTCGGGAACCGGCTGCAGATCATTAAACCGCTTGGGCAGAAGGACTTCGAAACGCCGCAGTGATTTGCTCATAGGTGGCGGGGCCTTGAACCGTGAATGAGATACCTTCCCTGGCCAACGCCGGTAGCGCGTACTCGGGCACCAGCATCTCGCCGGTGGCGAAACTTTTGAAAGAGAATCGGCCTGCAAGGAAACCGAGCGCCTGACGCTTGGCGGCTTCGTCGTTGAGAATGATGCGAATCATGCTGAAATCCTACTCGATGATGGGCGTCGGTTGCAAGGATCTGGTTTATTCCAGCGAATACCCGTCGCCGATGGCGTGATTCTCGAAGCGCATGTATTCCTTGCGGTACGACAGCACAATTTCGCCCGTCGGACCGTTTCGCTGTTTGGCGACGATCACTTCGATGGTGTTGTCTTCCACCGCGCTGTCGGCCTTACCGGGGCGATGCAGCATGAGAACCGTGTCGGCATCCTGTTCGATCGAGCCGGATTCGCGAAGGTCGCTCAAGCGCGGGCGATGGTCCTGGCGATCTTCCGATGAGCGATTCACCTGCGCCAATGCGATGACGGGGATCTTCAGTTCACGGGCAAGAAACTTGAGCCGCCGCGAGATCTGCGCCACCTGCTCCTGACGCGGGTCCCGGCGGTTCTCCGGGTCGATGAGTTGGAGGTAGTCGATAACGACCAGGCGGATCTCTTCACGCATCTTGAGTCGCCGTGCGTTGGCGGCGATGCGCAGCATGCCTTGCGACGGCGTGTCGTCGATGAACAGTTTCGCCTGGTGCAGCAGGCTGCCGGCCTCCATCAGGCGCTGCATCTCATCGCCGTTGAGTGCACCCTTGCGAAGCTTATGGCTGTCGACGCGGGCCTGTGCGACCAGCAGGCGTTCGGCCAACTCGATGCGGGCCTGTTCGAGGCTGACGAAGAAAACCGGGATACGCTCTTCGACGACAATGTGCCGAACGATGTTCAGCGCCATCGCGGTCTTCCCGACCGATGGGCGGGCGGCGAGGATGATCAGTTCGTTGTTCTGCAGGCCGGCCGTCAGGTGATCGAGATCGACGAAGCCTGAGGGGATGCCGCTGACGTCCGAATGGCCGCCCTTCTTGCGGGCATCGAGGCGGGCATACGCTTCGTTCAGGGCCTGCTGCAGGGTGCTGGTCGTGCCAGTCACGCCCTGCTCGGCGATCTCCATGACGTCGCGCTCGGCCTTGGCGAGCAGTTCGTCGGCCGGCTGAACCTGGTCGTAGGCATCGCGAAGGATATCGGTACTGGCGTGGATCAGGGCGCGGATGATCCCCTTCTCACGCACGATGCGGGCGTAGTATTCGCCGTTGGCCGCGGTCGGGGCCGCCTCCCAGAGGTCGCCCAGGTAACCGTAGCCGCCGACGTCCTCAATGAACCCCTGGGTCTTCAGCTTCTCGGCCAGAATCACCAGGTCGATCGGCTGATGGGCGTCGTAGAGATCGACCATGGCCTGGTAGATCTTCTGGTGGGCATCGAAGTAGAAATGTTCTTTGCGGATGATCTGAACGATGTCGTTGATCACCTGATTGTCGCGCAGCATCGACCCGAGAACAGAGCGCTCGGCCTCGCGGCTCTGCGGCGGCAATCGCTCGTTGGATTCCTGGGACATGGAGGGCCCCCGTTTGGCGGACATCCCGACAGGATATCCGTGTTGACCGACGCGCGTGAAAACGGGCGACACTGATGTGCCGCCCGATCAGATGTTGCCGCAGCGGCAACCTTTTGGGATGCTCGCTAAACGTGAATCACTTCTTACTTGTCGCCTGCGGGACGACGGCCACTTCGATATGAGCTTCGATATCGTAGCCCAGGAGCAGCTTCACGTCGAGGATACCGCATTCCTTGATCGGGTCCGCCAGCTTCACCATGTCCGCTTCGACCAGCAGGTTCTTGCCCTTGAGCGCCCGGCTGATTTCCACAGCGGTCACCGAGCCGTACAGGTGGCCTTCGTCGTTCGAGTTGGCCTCAATGGTGACGCGGGCGGTGCGGTGAACCTGATCGGCCAGCACTTTCAAGTCGGCTACGCGGGCCTCACGGGCCTGCGAAACGCGGATCTTGTAGCGGTCAAGCAGCATGAGGTTGTGGTCGGAAGGGACCACCGCCAGGCTGTTCGGCAAGAGGAAGTTGCGGCCGTAGCCGAGCTTCACTTCGACGAGTTCGCCCTGCTTGCCCAAGTGGGCGACATCTTCGATCAGCACAAGCTGCATGCCACCGTGTTCGCCGCGGCGAACCTGCTGACGCTGCTTGATTTTCTTGGCCGGGAGCTTTTTGACTGCGACGGCCGGTGCTTTCTTCGCCATGTTCCGCTTCCGAGAAAATAGCCTGAGAATCAGAAGGGAATCTCTTCCCCCGAACCGCCCGACGAACGGGCCGGCTCATCATCCATCATTTCGTCCGGCGGCGGGCTGAAGCCCGAGTCGCTGTTGTTCGGTGCAGGGCGTGGGGCATAACTGCCGCTGCCTTGGCCACCGCCACTCGCGCCTCGTCGGGCCTCCGCCACTGCCTTGGTTTCGAGGAACTCAATCACATCTGCGACGACTTTATGCTTGTAACGCTTTTGCCCGGTAGTCTTGTCATCCCACGAATCGAGATGGAGCTTCCCCTCGACACAGATCAACGCGCCCTTCTGAAGATACTGCTCAACAAGATTCGCCAGTGTGCCGTTGTCGCCGCGATTGTACGCTTCGACATCAACGAACATCGGCACGTCTTCCCACTGTCCGGTCTGAGCGTTCTTTTTCCGATTGCCGACCGCGAAGCTGAACTTCGCCACCTTTCCGCCATTTCCAAAGGTCCTGCACTCAGGATCCCGTGCCAATCGACCAATCAGGATCACTTTGTTGAAATCGGCCATCTCAGGGCTCCGTGCTTGGGTTGGGGTGTTGGCTTCCGTCTAGTGTACGAAGCAGCACCACTCATTCCCTTTACAATACGGCCGGCCAGCAACTGTTCTCTATGTCGGTAGCACGAAATCGGCTTGCGACGTTGGAACTTAATCCTTGCCTTCACCCTCGGGAGCGCGGCGGGGGCGGCGCGGTTTGCCGTCGGCGTTCATGTCATCGGGAACGCCCTCAAAAGCCGGGTCGCTGCCACCTTCGGGCTCGTCACGCACGGCCTGATAGGCCAGGCGATGATCGTCGCGGGCCACTTCCAGCATCTCGGTTTCCCACTTCCTGTCGAAGTGGGTGACCAAATGACGCAGGATCAGCTCACTGAGCCGAAAATCATGTTCCATCTCGATCATCTTCAGTGATTCGCACTTGAAGAAGATGAGATAGTACTGGCCCTTCTTGTGGCCCTTGATCGGGTAGGCAAGCCGGCGGTCGTCCCAGGGACGTGAGGCCAGGATGTCCGAACCGTACTTTTCAAGGATGCCGTGCAACTGTGCGCGGGCCGCATCCAGATTGCCGGAGGTCTTGTTCGAGTCGAGCAGGAAAAGGCACTCGTAGGAATGAAGAGGCATAAGTCTCTCTCAGGTCTCCGGCGACGGCGTCGGGCCGTCAACATCGCGTTTGGGTTTGGTCTTCTTCGGCTTCTCGCCGTCGCTTCCGCTGTTCACCTTGTTCATACACACGTCGATGCCCTGGCGAATCCACAGCAACAGCCCCTGGGCCGTTGCGCCAATGGCATCTTCGATCACGGACCGTTCACCCGGGGCAAACCGGCCCAACACATAGTCGGCGGCATCGACATGCTCGCTTGGGGAACCGACACCCACTCGCAAGCGGGCGTACTCCTGCGTCCCCATCTGTTCCTGAATGCTGCGCAGGCCTTTCTGCCCGCCGTCGGACCCTCTGGCCCGCGCCCGCAGCTTTCCTGCCGGTAGGGCGATGTCGTCGCAGACGACAATCCAATCCTTGAGGTCGAGCTTGTAAAAGTCGACCAACTGCCTAACCGCCCGGCCGCTCAGGTTCATGAACGTCTCGGGCTTGACGAGCAACACCTGCTCGTCGCCTTCAGTCATCTCGGCCACCTGCGACTGGAACTTGCCGCGGAAGCTCGATACGCCCGGCCCGGCCGCAAGATAGTCGATGACGGCAAAGCCGATATTGTGCCGGGTGCCGTGATACCTTGGCCCGGGATTGCCCAGGCCGATGATCGCTTTCATGGCTTCTCAGTCGGCAGAGGACCGCATACAGTGAACAGCCAGACAGCAGAATGCCTTTCGGCTGCCCACTATCCACTGCCCACTGCCCACTCAGCACTACTCCTCGTCCCCTTCGTCCTTTTCCTTCTTCTTCGTGATCACTTCGGGCTCGGCCCCGCCTTCGCCCGGCAGACCCGGAGTTGCTTCCGTGGCCGCGGTCGGCATCTTGATCTGCACGACCACCGCATCGGCTTCGTGCATGAACTTGACGCCTTCGGGGACCGGCAATTCGCTGACGTGGATCGCCTGGCCCAGCTGCAGGTCGTCGATCTTGACGCGGATCGATTCCGGCCGGGCGGAAACAAGACATTCCACATGCAGACTATGCAGCGGCTGAAGCAACACACCACCGGCCTTGACGCCGGGGGCCGTGCCACGCAGTTCCACGGGCACGGTGACATGGATCTTGTCCGTCATCGACACGCGCAGGAAGTCCACATGCAGGACCTCCTTGCCCAGATGGTCGTACTGAATGTCCTGGATCAGGACTGACTGCTTCTTGTCGCCGATCTGGATTTCCATCGTCCGCAGGTGATGCCGCACAGCCGACGCGAGCTCAACCGAATTGATGCTGATGTTTTCCGGCGTTTCCTTGTGCCCGTACAGAACGGCCGGAACCATGCCCGCCTTACGGAGCTTTTGGGACTCGCGGGAGCCGCTGCCGTTTCGGGCCTGCGATGAAAGAACGAGCGTTTCCGCCATGACACCGTCACTCCGCCGGTCAGGAATACCAGATCCCAAAAACAAAGAAGCCAGCCTGCCGGGAGGCTGGGATCGTGTCTGTTTCAGATGGTACAAGGGATTATGCGAACCTGCCCCCCTGTGAGCAAGGGGGGCAGGAAAAAAGTACGTGAGGGTGATGTCGCAAGCGGCGTCAGGCCGCCTCACTGAACACTGTGTTCGTGGTCAGGTGATGGCCGCCGACGAAACCTCGCTTCGAGGTGTTGATGAACGTCAGGATTTCCTGAATCAACGGGTGATCGCCCAGTTCCTGGTCCATCTTTTCGATGGCACGGCGCTGCAGGAGTCTTTCGCGGAACAGCAGTTTGTACGCCCTGCGGACGACCGAGACGTCGTCCAGCGTCAGTCCGGCCCGTAACATGCCGACTTTGTTGATGCCGACAACCTGGTCGCGTTCCGCCATGGTCATGAACGGCAGCAGATCCCGCGTCGAGCCGGAATTGCCGCTCAGGAACGCCAGTCGGCCGATGCGCGAAAACTGGTGCATGGCTGCGTTTCCAGAAAGAAACGCGCGGTCCTGCACTTCACAATGCCCGGCCACAAGCGATCCGTTGGCCATCGTGATGTTGCTGCCGATGACGGAATCGTGCCCGATATGGGAGTTCACCATCATGAAGTTGCGATCGCCCACGCGGGTCTCGCCCGTCAACGGCGTGCCGCGATGAATGGTGACACCTTCGCGGAAGATGTTGAAATCGCCGATGACTGTGCGGGTATCTTCCTCGCCGGTGTAGGCAAGGTGCTGCGGGCGTTCGCCCAGGACTGCGCCTACGCCCACATCGTTGCCTTCGCCCACGATCACTTGCCCGCACAGTATCGAACGGGCGCGCAACACACAGCGAGGGCCGATTGTCGCCGGGCCATCAATGACGACAAACGGGCCGACTTCCACCCCGTCTCCGATAGTGGCCCGGGGGTCGATCACCGCGCTCGGGTGAACGCGGGCCGAAGGTGAGATCGGCATGGGAATCCTTTCCAAAGCTGTGCGTCCCGGTGCTTCCGTGCCCGGAAAAATGGCGAGGGCCAGCTGGAAACATTACCCGACTTCGCCTAGCTGTGAAAAGAGCAGTTTTTACCCGGCTTGCATCACCGTCGAATGCTCGTCAGATCAAGATGGTTCTCCGAGGCACACCGATGTCGGCCGAAACCTTCACTCGCGAACAGCTTCATGCGTATCTCGATGACGCGCTGCCCGATGCCGAGACGGCGAAGATCGAACAGGCGCTGCGCGACTCGGAAGGAGTGCGGAAACAACTGCAGCAGGCCCGCGAGGAGCGCGAACGCGGCGAACATTCGCTCGGTGCCATCTGGCAGCGTGAGCGCCTGAGTTGCCTGTCTCGAGAACAGTGGACGAGCTACCTGCATGATCTGCTTGAACCGGAACACCGCGAGTATGCCGAGTTTCACCTGAATACAATCGGCTGTGCGACCTGCCGGGCAAACCTTGACGACATCCGCGAGCGGCAGACGCAGAATGCCGGGCCGAAACGGCGGAAGAAGATCGTCGATTCGAGCACCAGGATGCTGAAGGATCTGGCGGGTGACGGCTGACGGCGAATCGTTCGGCCGGTGCAGCGCATCCCAACTCGTGCCTGTCTGCGCCGGATGGCCGATGCGAACGGCCATCGCTAAACCAATCGCGTCTCATCAAGCGATTGAAAACCTATTCACACCATGGAGAAGAGCGCATGAGCGCGCGTGTTCAGAAAGAAGCCCCCGGCTTCACCGCCACCGCTGTCGTCGACGAAGCGTTCAAGCAGATCAGCCTGTCCGACTACAAGGGCAAGTATGTCTGCCTGTTCTTCTATCCGCTCGAT